>NZ_JBEPAA010000031.1:0-94734 GCF_040298365.1 Kitasatospora sp. NPDC001603 | reverse complement strand
CCATGTCCTGTCCGTTCCGGCCGGCCAGAGCCCTCAGCCGGGCCCCGGCCAGCCTCCCAGATCACGGGCTTACACGAACTTTCTGACACGCTCAGGCGTTGGGGCCGGAGTTGCTGATCGGGCTGTCGGCGAATCGCTGCCAGGCCTGGGGGGCGTCGCCGAGCGCTGATTCCACCAGGGTGATCACGGTGGGGTGCGTGCTGTTGTAGTGGTGTCCGCGTGCTTTGAGAGCTGTCCATGCGGGCAGGGCGAGGATGGTCTCGCTGGGGCAGTCGGGTAGGGCGAGGATCTCCCGGGCCCACGCTTCGCGGTTGCTGGGGCCGCCGCCAAGCCTGCGGCGAAGCTCACGGGTGAGCCTATGGACGCTGTGGTGTGGATCGGAGTGGCGGGCGAGGACCGAGGCGAATGGCGGATCACTGCGGTGGCCGTGCCAGGCGAAGGACAGCAGTGCCTTCTCCACGAGTGCGTCGTGACCGGTGTGCCGGTCCAGGTACGCGTTGAGCACCTCCGCGGTGACGGTGGACAGGCTCCGGACCGTCACTTCTTCGGGGTTGCCGAGGGCCGTGCGACGGGTCGCGGGCGGCTGAGGGGCGGGGTCGGCGACGATCCGCGTGATCGCGTCCAAGAGTTCGTCGAACTGCCGCCGGTCCTGCTGGGACTTGTAGTCGTACGACTGGGGACCGGACCGGCCGCGGCGGGCGTCGCGGATCACCAGTCGAACGGTGGCTTCGACGGCCGGTGTGAGCTCGGGCAGGTGGACCAGCATGTCGCGGATCCAGCGTAGGTCGGAAGCTGTGCTGATTCCGTAGAGGTCCTTCGGCTTCCAGGTCCGGAGGGCCTGCACGGCCGTTTCGGCGAAGCGCCGCCCCAAGTCGGCGAGTTCATCCGAATGGCTTCGCCAGGTGTGGGGATCGCCGTAGGCGGGTTTGGCCTCGGCGGGGTTCAGGACGAGGCGCCACTGTCCGTCGGCCGCGTGGCTCACCCAGGAGACGGCGGAATCGATGCCCCAGGTGGTGTCGAAGCCGTCGTCCCGTAGGTACAGGAACTCGATGTCCCTTCGATCAATCTCGTCCAGGGCGGAGAGCTCGGCGGCGAAGCGTTGCCGGGCCTCCTCCTTCGAGGAACCGTCCTGGAGGAAGCCGCAGATCCGGGTCGTGAGCATGGCGGTGTCGAACCTGGAGAGGTCATCCAGTGCGATCTGCCTGAGGAGTTTCGGCTCGACCGTCCACGGCACGCTGCCGAGCAGTTGGTTGCGGATGACCCGGTTCGCCGTGGTGCCGGCGGTCCTGTCGATGAGCTGGGAGTGCCGGTCGGAGTGCCGTTCGAGTACGGCCGACCACATGCGGCCCCACGCGTCGACCGCTGCCCTGATCCGGTCTGACCAGGCGCCGGAATCCTCGTCCTCCAGACGCGTGCGGTCGAGGCCGTCGGGCAGGAGGGCGACGGCGGCTTCGAACACGGTGTCGTGGAGGCGTCCCGTACGCAGAACCACCTGTGCGGGCGTTGGCTCCTTGAGCAGTTCGGGCGTCATGTGCGCTGGTTGCGGTACCCGCCTGCGCAGTTCGTCGGCGACGGCCGCGCAGAGGTCGGCCGGCCGGTCGGCGATGCCGAGGGAGCCGAGCCGGCGGTCGGAGCAGCGGCGCAACGCGTCGGCCCGCAGAGCCGGATCGCAGTCGGGGTGGATGAGCGCGAGGACCACCAGCGACGTTGACCCGGTGAGGTACTCGTACTCGCTCTCGCTCTGCCGCAGCCCGTTCGCCACCGCGGCCTCCAGCAGCCAGGCGGGTGCCGAATCCCGGTAGGGCCTGGCAAGCAGCGCCGCGAGGAGCGGCCCGCCCTGCTGGCTGTCGGCCACGCCACGGGCCTGTTCGGCTGCCATCTGGGCCGCCGCAGACCCGAAATCGGCACCGGCCGCGACAGAGGTCAGGAACTCCACAGGCAGCCGGGTTTCGTCGGTGGCCATTCCTTGCTTCCCTCTCCCAGGTGACTCGTCAGAGCCCATCCTGCTCCATCGGTCGGACAATCTGGGGGCGAACGACTCCGAGAGCGGCGCATCGGCCCCGTGGAGGACAACTCCTGGGCGCCTCCGGCGCGGTGTTGGGCAGGACCATGGCCGGACCATGGAGCTGGCAGACGGCCTGTGCGCAGCTGCTGGACGTCCCGGCAGGCTCCACGCCGGCGGCGTCGGCAGCGAGGTCACCCCTGAGGAGCCGGACTTCGGTTCCTGGCCGGAGGTGACGCCGCATACAGCCGCACCTACGGCACAGGCGCTGTCCGGGCGTGATCGAATACATCCTCGTCCCGGCTGCGCGCGAGTCAACCCGCGAACTCCCGCCCCGCCGAGCGCCCGCCTGGAGTGGAGCGAACAGCGCTTCTAGGAACGACGCTTGGGGGGAACCGGACCGGGGATGACTTCGAGATTCAGATGCTCCTTGAAGAGGTGGACCAGGTTGGCTCCGTCGAGGAGCTCGAGTCGGCCGTGGTCCTGGGCGAATGCCTGGCTGGCTCTGCCGAACCACGAGGTGGTGACCAGGATGCCCTTCGCCGCCCGCTTGTGCTCGACGACGCCCGCCAGGGCTGAGACGGTCTCGAAGGGCACCACGTTGCGGCTGCGCTTCGCCTGGATGACGCACAGCCCCTTCATCACCGGGTCGGTGTTCATCACGACGGCGTCGACCCCCTCGTCCTTGGACGGCTGCGTGTTCCACCCTTCCATGCCGATGGCTTCGAAGAGCTGGCGGACCAGGTGCTCGAACTCGAGAGGCGAAAGGTCGATCAGTACCGGTCGGCTGTCAAGGCCGGAAACCACGTCCATGCTGTCCATCAGCCTGAACTTCGACAGGTCGAACGTCACCAGCGGGCGCACCGGTTCCAGCTCGTAGGGGTTCGGGGAGACGAGCGCCCGGAGCCGCTGGAGACACAGTCGGGGTTCCACCTTGGTCAGAACGAGGGCCTCGAACTTCTCCCTGCTCGCCTGCAGGGTGATCAGGCACGGATGGACACCGCGTCCCGTGGCGCGGTCGATGGTGTCGACATGGCAGTTGAGGGCGATGGACCGGATGACCCGGTCCGGGTCGGAGGCGAAGACCTCGTGAAGAGTGCGAAGCGCGCTCTGGGCGAGCACCGATGCGTACAGCTCCTTACGCTCCTTCTCGGGCCGCGGCACAGGAACGATCTCGTCCCGCGTCTTCACGTACTTGAAGGCGCGGGCCGGCGGCACCACGTCCTCCAGCGGCAGGTCCAACTGCACCAGGAGATCACCGGTGTCGGCCTGGTAGGACACCTGGTGCCGCTTCGGGAAGTCGTGGGGATAGACAGACGCGGCCAGCACCTGGTCGACGAACCATTCCACGGCCTCGACGTCTCCGGCCCCGTACGCCGCTTCCCGCTCGGCCAGGGCGGCGTTGAACGCGTGGACCCGATCGGCGGCTTCTCGGACCTTCGAGTCGTGCGCGGCCCGGCGCTCCGCGAGCTTGGCTACCCGCTTCTCGTCTCCTCGGGCGTGCTCGCTCAGCGCTTCCTCGAAACGCCGCCGGGCCTCCTCGACCGCTGCCTCGTGACGCGTGCTGGCGAAACCCAGCGAGGCCAGCAGGCCACGCCGAGCGGGCGGTTCGAAGTCCTCCCACCGCGGTGCCGGCGCCGCACGGTCCAACCTGCCGGCCACGAACACAGCAGGCGTGAACTGCTGGCGAAGCGCGCTGAACGACAATGGAGCCGCCTGCTGGACCGACCGGGCGAGAAGCGTTCGCAGCTTCTCGGCATCGTCCTCCGCCACGCTCGTCAGGTCCACCGCCTCCTGCGCCCGCGCCACTGCGTAGGCGGCACGCTGCTCCCGCTCAGCCTGCTTGGCACGGGTCTCCGCGGCCTTCCGCTCACGCTCCGCCTGCTGCTGGAGCCTGCGCTGCTCGGCCTCGGCCCGCCGTGCCTGCGCCGCATAGTCCGGCTGCCGCCTCGGACGCGCCGCCCCTCCCGCCACTGGCCCTCCTCGTGCTCATAGCTCGTGTGCCACTACCACCTTGCCCTAACCGACCCGGCGCCATACGGCAAAGTCGACTACACGGTGATCCAACGACCGGTCGTCCGGGTGCCGGCTGATCCGCCGTACTGGGTCGTCCCGTGCCCGTGATGATGTGCTCAGCCTCGGCTTGCGCGGCTTCAGCGGGGGGCGAGGGCATGTCTCCTCGCCGACAGGGCGCCGGCGGGTGCTCAGGCGGCGGCGCGGTCCGCTTCGTCGTCGATAGCGTCGTAGAGGTAGGTGCCCTGGGCCCAGTCGTGGAGGATCTGCCGGTTGACGAGGATGAGGTCGTGGCGGGCGGCGAAGGCGCGGGCGTCCCGGGTGAAGCCGTTGAGTGCGATCATGACGGGTACGTCGGCGTGGTGTTCGGGGCGGGCGGTGCCGTTGAAGGTCTGGACGTCCCGGGAGCCGACGGGTTTGGCGTAGTGCTTGCACTGCACGACCACCTTGCGGCCGAGGTGGTCCCAGGCGATGACGTCCGCGCCGAGGTCGCCGGCGCGGCCCGAGTGCTGGACTCCGGTGAAGCCGTCGCGGACGAGCAGGGCGGCGCATGCCCGCTCGAACTCCGTGGCCTCCAGCGCGTCCAGATATTGCATCCCGTACGTCAGGACGGCCGGGGCCTCGTCGTCGAAGTCGTCGTCCAGGTACCGTACGTACCTGCGCGGGGCGAGGAAGCGGGCCGCGAGCAGGGCGGGAACCAGCACGAGCGGGGCGGCGATCAGGGCCGACCACCAGGGGTGATCGGTGATCCAGCCCCAGACGTCGACGCTGAGCCAGCGCCAGAAGGAGGTGCTCAGCCACTGCCAGACCACCTTGGCGACGGCGATGGCGAGTACCGCCCAGGCGATGGCCTTCAGCAGCGGATCGAAGGTGCCGTCATGGCGCACTGTGCGGCCTCTCCTGTGCCTCGGGGTGCCAGCGTCGGAACGGCCGGGCTACGGGGCCTGCTCCCCGCCGGGGCCTTCGGGCCGCCAGGTGCAGCAGTTCATGGAGGGCGACGCCGTGCTCGGCCCACAGACGCAGCCTCTCGCGGTCGACCCAGCGCACCTGGTGCTTGTCGCCCCAGGACTTGGCGTCACGGGTGACGGAGCCGTTGGTCACCACGACGGCGATGTCGGCACCGTGGACGGGGCCGGCGGTGCCCTTGACCTGGTACATCACCGGGGAGCCGACCTTTCCGCCGACCGTGGTGTGCTTCGCCTGCAGCACGATCCGGCCCAGCGCCGGATGCTGACCGATCACGTCGGCGGCCTGGTCGCCCTGCCGGCCGACCCTCCGCGCCGTCCAGCCGTCGCGGACCAGCAGGTCCCGCAAAGCGAACTCGAACTCCTGGTCGTCCAGCGCGTCGATGCCGCTCAGGCTGAGCCGCAGACCGGCCAGTCGCGCCGCGCGGGCCCTATCGGCGGTGCCGCGCCGCACCCGGCGCACTGCCATGCCGACGAGGGCCGCGGCGGCGAGAGCGGCGAGGACGGGCCAGTGCTCGGCGGCGGCCCGGGCGCCGGCGGTCGTGGCTCGGGCGAGCAGGGTGGCCACCGCGAGGGCGGTGACACCGGCCGCGATGTGCTCGGTGGATCCCCGGGGCCGACGCAGCCACCGGCGTCGCCTGCGCGCCATCACGGCGCCGCCGGTGCGGAGGCGGCCGTCGGGGCCGGATTGTTCGGCGTGACCGTGCCGGTGTCGCCGAAGCCGATGAAATGGCTCCACAACCACACCAGCGCGCAGACGCCGATGATCGACCAGCCGCTCGTCTTCTTCGCGCTCGGCCGCGGGTTGCGGCGGATGTGGCTGCGGACCGTGTGGTATCCATCGGGCACCGGCACCGGGCAACTCCTCTTCCGTCGGCGGGCCGCGCCCTTCGCGGCCCGTTCCGCCCTCTGATGTAGCAGCGCCCTCCGACACGAACTGACGGAAAGTCGGCAATCGATCACAGGGCGCGAAGGGTTTCGGGCACAGGCCTCGTGCCGATGCCGGCGTCCCGGCAGGGCCGGCCGACGGCCTCGGCCCAGGTCGCCGAAGCGCCCGGCACAGCGGTGCCTGTGAGGAACGAAGCATCCGCAGCTAAGGCCTGCCCCCGCGAACCGTCTGTCAGCTGGACGAATGCCCGGCCGGCGCGGCGCGGTGGCGTCCTCGATGGCATCTGGCGAAAACCGGCAGCGTACGCCGGGGGCGCACGAGTCGGGCGTTCGCGCCGTAGGCCCGTCAGCGGCGGCACGTCGTCCACCGGCCCGTCGAAGCCGTGAACAGGCCGCCCGATTGCGGAGATTCATCAGAAGCGTGAACCGGGACCGCAGCTGGGCCCTAACCTCTCGTCGGACGGGAAGGAAACGGTGACAGGTATGACCTCCGGCGACGAACGCCCGCGGCGGCAGGACAGCACGGGTCCGGACGGCGACAGCGGTCCCGCGTTCCTGACGGGCTTCCTCGCACTCGGCATCATCGTGCAGACCGCAGCCTGGCTGTGGGGCCATCCGCTGGCCGCCACCGCGGCACTCGGCGCCGCCGCCGCAGTGCTCGTCGCCCTGCGTGCGGCACGTCGACGCACCGCCCTCGGCCCACCGGTGCGTCGATTCCTGAGACCGCTGTGGGCCCTGGTCCGAACCGGCGTCGCCACGCGATTCACGCTCGCCCGTACCAGAGCCGCGGCGTCCGTCACCGGCCGCATCGAGCAGTGGGCCCAGCGGCCGGTGCGCCACGAGAGGCCGACGGAACCCGACGCGTCCTACACGCGGCGCTCCCTCGACCACACCCTGGAGGCGTTCCAGGCCGCCACACCGACCCGGTTCGAGGAGATGTGCCGCGAACTGCTGGAACGCGACGGGTTCATCGACGCCGTACGGGTCGGCGGTGCCGGGGACCTCGGTGCCGATGTCGTCGCCGTGGACGGTCTGGGGCGACGGGTGGTGCTGCAGTGCAAGCGACACTCGGCCCCGCTGGGGTCGGAGGCCGTCCAGAGGTTCAACGGGACCGCAAGACCCGTCCACGGCGCCGCGGTCCCGGTCGTCGTGGCGCTCAACGGCTTCACCGAACCCGCTGCCGCCTTCGCCACCCAGCAGCGCCTCCACCTCGTCGACCGTGAACGCCTCGCCCGCTGGGGCGCCGGCCAGCACCTCTACCAGGTCCTCGACATCGATCACGGGCCGGGGCGGCACACCTGACAGCCGACACCGACAAGGAAGACGCCCGCACGGATAGAGTCGACGCAGCGGCCCAGGACCGGGACGTGCAACGGAGGAAACGGGCTGGAGGACGGGGCATGTACCTCAAGAATGTGCGGGTGCGGAACGTACGCGGCTTCCGCGGCGCCCGTGAGGTGGACCTCGACCTGACCCGGCCCGACGGCTCCTATGCCGGATGGACGGTGCTGGCCGGCTGCAACGGCTCGGGAAGTCGACCCTGCTGCGCGCCGTCGCGCTGGCGGTCAGCGGTCCGAGCGCGGCGCGCGGGCTGGTGACCGGCTTCGACTCGTGGATCAGCGACGAGAGGTCGGAGGCGTTCGCGGAGGTCTGCCTGCAGCCTGATGCGGCGGAGGACAGATTCACCACGGGCAAGCGTCCGGCCGACGTGTTCTGGGCGGGCCTGCAGTGGACCGCGCCGGACGCCGCCGTCGCCACCGGTCGGCATGCCCAGCCTGCCCTGAGCACGGTGGAGTACAGGAAGGCGCCGACCGCTGCCCAGCGAGGGCCGTGGGCGGACAACCCGGTGGGCTGGTTCTGCGCGGGCTACGGTCCGTTCCGCCGGCTCGTCGGTGGTTCGGGGGAGGTCCAGCGGCGCATGGCCGGGGCGGGTGCCGTGGCCCGGCTGACCAGCCTCTTCCACGAGGACGCCTCGCTGGCCGAGGGTGTCAGCTGGCTCATCGAGCAGCACCTGCGGTCCCTGGAGAACCGCCCCGGGGCGGCGGAGCTGAAGCTCGTCGCGCTGGAGATCCTCGGTGACGAGCTCCTGCCCGACGACTACACCATCGGGAACGTGGACTCCGACGGCCTGTGGGTCGCGCACGGCGGCCGCTCCTTCCCCCTGCGGGAGATGAGCGACGGATACCGAACAGTGGCCGCGCTCGTGGTCGACATCCTCAAGCAGCTCCACGACACCTACGGCGCCCTGCGCGTCGATCGCGACAGCGGCCATCCCGTCGTGACCGTCCCCGATGTCGTGATCATCGACGAGATCGACGCGCACCTGCACGTGTCCTGGCAGAAGCGCATCGGGGGCTGGCTCAAGCAGCACTTCCCGCTGGTGCAGTTCCTCGTCACCACCCACAGCCCGTACATCTGCCAGGCCGCCGACCCCGCCGGGCTGATCCGGCTGCCCGGGCCGGACGTCGACGAGGCCCCGGAGGTCGTCGGGACGGACCTGTACGACCGGGTGGTGTTCGGCAGCGGCGACGACGCGGTGCTGTCCGAGCTCTTCGGCCTCGACACCCCGTACTCGCAGCGCGCGGACGAAGCCCGCGCACTCCTGGTCGCACTGGAGATGAAGATCGTGGCCGGCGGGGCGAGCGAGGAGGAGCGGGAACGCTACCGACAGCTGAAGCGCACCCTGACCAGCTCGCCGTCCGCCCGTGTCGACGAGGTCGCCGCCCACCTGCACGCCCTGACCGGGCACGTCGCGTGATCCGGATCCACCGGCTCCCCCTGACGGAGCCGCCGCGCTCCCGCATGGCCGAATGTACCTGCGAGATCGAGCTCGCCGAGAAACCCGCGACGCGGGCGCGAGAGCTCTGGAAGCACACCACGGTGCGACGGAACGTGCACACGCCGCTTCGGGACCTCCTCGCGGACATGGCGGCCGGACGAGAGCGGTGCATGTACTGCGGGGACAACCAGGGCACCGACATCGACCACTTCGAGCCGATCGACCGGCACCCGATGCGCGCCTTCGACTGGACCAACCACGTCCTCGCCTGCTCGCTGTGCAACAGCCATCTGAAGGGCGCCGCCTTCCCCCTCGACGACGGCGGGAAGCTGCTGCTCATCGACCCCACGGCCGAGGACCCGACACCGCACCTGCGCCTGGTCCTGGCGGTCGGCCAGTACCACCCGCTCACCCCCAGGGGCGAGGCCACCGTCAAGCTGTTCGACCTCAACCGCGGCCTGCTGGCCAAGGGCCGGGTGAACGCATTCCACGTCACCAAGGCCTGCGTCGCCCAGTGGGCCGACGCCACCGCCAAGGGCGACCACGACGACGCCGCCCGCTGGGCCGCGGTCGTCAACGAACAGCCGATGGCCGACGTCGTCCAGGCCATGCTGCACCAGGCCCTCGACCCCGCAGCCGAGATCCTCTTCGACGACGACCCCCAACTCCTCACCCACCTCCGCGAACCCGGGCTCCGGACGGCCCTGCTCATCGGGTAGGACATCGTGGGTGGCGACCCGGTCGGCCGTGCGTTGCCCGAAGGTAGGTGGGAGATCCCCGGCTACACCTGCCGACGCACATCAGTGGCAGCACGAAGCTGACGCCGGCGAATTCAGCAGTGCTCGCGTACGCCCCTGGCACGCGCCCCGAACGTGCGGCTTAAGGTGCGGCATCTGCGCTGTGGGACTGGAGAGTTGGGGGAACGCCATGGAGGGCAACGAGCCGAAGAACGTGCGCGAGGTGCTTCAGCAGCTCGCTCAGCCGTCGAACGTCGCGGTCCACTCCAGCGACAAGCTGCTGGGCGAGGTCGAAGCCGTCGCCACGAAGGACGATGAGGAACGGGAGCAGCACGAACTCGACGCGCTGCGGCGCAAGCCGGGCCTGGGAGCCGTTCCGGCCAGGGAACTCGGTAGTGTCCAGCTGACGCCCTGGGACGTGCTGCACACCCTCGGGCGCGCGACCGCACTCGCGCGGCGCGGTGCCGGGCGGGGGCTCGCGGAGCACTGGGGCTGCCTCAAGTACAGCCAGGCGCTGGAGGGGACCCTCGGAACCTTCATGGCACTGTCGGCCGAGGGCCGCGACACGGCGGACTACTACAAGGCACTGCAGTCCGACGAACTCGGCGTCGGGTTCGCGCTGGTCGTGGCCAAGCACGTGCTGGCCAGGCGCTATCCGGACCACAGCGTGTCGATCGTCCCCGCAGACGCCGCCCTGCGAGCCGGCTTCGCCGTGACCGGCCGGGACAGCGGCGTCTCCGTCGGCTACCGCTACCGCCCCCAGTACCTCGCGGAGGTGTGGAAGCCGGGCCGGCCTTCGCGGGTCTTTCCGATCGCCTGCAAGGGCAACCACAGCGGCGCCTCCGCCTCCCACACCCAACTCGCCTCGGCCGCAGTCCACGCCGAAGCCGTGCACATCGGCGGATGGACGGACACCCCGGCCCTGATCTTCAGCACCGAACTTCCCGTCGACGGGCCGCTGACCGTCCACCTGCTGCACGCGCGCGGCAACGGCGGCACACTCACCCACCCGGCCGGCAAAGCCCGCGATCTGGACCTGGAGCTTGACCAGGACAACATCTTCCCCGGGATCCTGCCGCCCGCACAGGACGGCCAGACCCCTGAACCCGTCCCGGGCTTCCACATCGAAGCGGACCAGTTCGCCTGGTTCCAGCACGCCCTCGCCCGCACCGGCGCGGCGGGCCTGACGGCCTTCGCTGGCGACGCGGAAGCAACCGTCCCCTACCTGACCGGCCGGCAGGGCCGCAAGCGGCACGAGGGCATCTCGCACGCCGCGATCGGAAGCGTCCAGGACGCGGACCACGAACTCCTCGGTATCCCGTTCGTCGGCACCGATCACGTCCTGCGCCTCAACCGCACCCGGGTGGAGGCCTTCTCGGGCGTGGCCGAGGACCTCTTCGAGCACCTCGTCGAGCGCCGTCTCACCCACTACCGCGAGGAGGCCCACGCCCGCCGAGCCTCGTGGCCTACCGCCACCTGGGACGACGACTGGGACGGCCCCGTCTCCATCCACCCGGACGGATCCGTCCTCGCCCTACGTGTGCTCCCGGAACGGGACTGCCGGCGGTGCAGCGGACCTGCCTGATCCGAGCCCCTGCTTTTCGGAACCGCGCGGGCCTGTCGAGGCGGAGGCCCGCGCGGCGGGCGCCGCTCCCAGGCCCGATACCGTTTGTAGGCGTGTTAACTTCTCGGATCATGAAGGCGGAACCGGGCTGATGGTCGCGGTCCTGAGCGCGACGGGATCTCCTTGGAGGCCCGCTCAGCCGGGTAGCCGACGGCGGCGAGTTCGCCGGCCACCTCCATGTGGGGGCGGGTGAGGCGCGCTCGAAGGTGCTGCGGAGACGCAGGGCGCGACAATGCCGGTTGCCTGGCCCTACAGCCAGGGCACCACGAAGGCGACACTATGTTTCGCCCGGGTGACCGCCACGTACAGCTTCTCGCGGCTGCCGGCTTCAGCAGGGTTGCGAGTCCGCAAGTATTTGATCATGGGCTTGGTGGGGAAGAGCAGGATGCGTTCGAAGGTGCTTCCCTTCGACAACCCGATGTTCATCGCGGCCAGCCCGAGCGTGTCGGCGCGCTTGTCGTAGCGCAGCACCGTCGGTGAGTACCGGCGGGCATACTCGTGTACTTCGTGGGGCTTGATCTCGAAGACCCCGTCGTGGCCGGTGGTCTCGGTGTTCTTTGAGACCGTCGGTTCGAGCTCGGGGAACAGGCCGTCGGCGAAGTCGCAGATCAGCTGGTTGCAGCGGTAGCTCTCGGAGCGTGTCTCCAGGGTGCAGTAGTCGGCCCGTTTCCTCAGCCAGTCGACTATGCCGCCGCCCTTGTACGCCTTGTTCTTGGCCGAGTTGTTGGTCGCGTAGGTGAACTGCCGGGGGTCGCCGACCAGGGTGATGCCGATCGGCGACCGGAACAGCAGGTCCAGTAGTTCGAGGTCGTGGCCGACAAGGTCTTGGACCTCGTCGATGTAGATGTGGTCGAACATGGCCGCGAGGCGTGCGACGACCTTGCCACGGGTGGCGGTGTTCGCTCGGACGGCGAAGTCCGAGAGGCCGTCACGGAACATGTCGTGGTGGCGGTCCATGTAGAACTGCCGCGGTTTGGTTCGCGGTGCGTACCGGGGTCGGGCTGCCACGAAGTCCAGTCCGCGGATCAGTCCCACTTCGTCGAGGACGGCTGCCTGGTAGGGCCGGGCGCACTCGTTGAGTAGGAAGGTGAACCAGCCCATCGCGGTGACGTGGACGGGTAGAGTGCCTGCCGCGGTGCTGAGTCGCTCGGTGATCTGGCCCAGGTTCTCGGTGGTGTACGTCGTCACCAGGACGCGTTTCGTCCGGTCCGCCAGGATGCTGTCCACGATCTGCTGGGTCTTGCGGGATCCGGCGGCCGCGATCACCGCGAGGTTGTCAGGCGACGGCGTCACGGATGTACTCCGGCATGGTGATGGTCTCGCCGTCGAAGACGGCCAGGGCCACCGTCGTCTTCTTGTTCTTCATGTAGTCCAGCAGGTCCTGTGAGCTGCTGAAGGCCGTCCCGAGGACCCGGTTCAGCAGGACGAGATTGTTGGCCTTGAGGAGCTGTGGTTCCAACGTCTTGAAAGCCTCGTCCTCGCCGACACAGACCTTGATGTTCGGCTTGCTCGTGTACGCGGCGTACTTCCCCCGCACGACGGCCGCGTTCTTGCCGTCATTGTCGGTCACCACCGCCACCTGGTTCCCGGGGAGGAGTGCGGCGATGTCCAGGAACCGCTTGAACGACAGGCCGCGGATGTTGATGACGTCGACGCCGTCCTCGATCGGAAGGCAGCCGTGCCGGTCCAGGTAGGCGCGCTGGACCACCAATTCGTCGGAGGGCCCCTCCACCAGGATCGACCGGCGGGCGAGGACCACGCGCAGGGTGTCGTAGCCGGAGAGCTTCCTGAAGTAGTCCCGGGTGTCGGAGGGCAGCTGGTCGAGCCGGAACCCGCCGTCGGCCGTCAGCAGGACCAGGTTGTCCAGGCCGAGCTTGTTCAGGACGAACGAGCTGTGGGTCGTGATGAAGACCTGCTTGCCGGCACACTTGTCGCCGATCTTCTTCACCAGCCTGCCGAGGTTCGGGAAGGACAAGTGGTTCTCCGGCTCCTCGACGAGCAGGATGTGGGCGTCAGTGACCTGCTTGTTGAGTGCGAGCAGGATCTTCAGTGTGCTCTGCTCGCCCTTGCCCACGTACTGGAACGGCAATTCGTCCAGGTGCGGGACCAGGCTGTTCTCCCAACTCGCCCTGTGCGACAGGTCGATGCCGAGAGTCAGCTCCCGATCGCTGACCTCCCGCGGAGCGCCCCGCAGCTCCTCGTTGATCTTGCGGATCGCGTCGTCGTTGGTGAACTCCTGCTGCAGGTTGCGGTACGCCCGGGTGAGGCCGACCCGCTGACCGGCTTCCAGGTTCTGGCTGATGATGCGGTTGAGGTAGTAGTCGACGCCGCTCTGGAGTTGGATGTTCGAAGCATCGATCAAGGACGCGGTGGCCGGCACGCTGCGGAAGGTGATGCCGTTTCCTGAGAACCCCAGCCAGTCCACCCGGTAGTACTCGGTGGGAATCAGCTGCACCTGGCTGGGGTCCTTGATGAACTCCTCGTACTCCGGGGCGAAGTCGGGGTTCAGGTAGGCCCGGATGCGGACCCCGGCATGGTCGGCCTTGCGCAGGTTGTTCGTGCCTCGGAGCGCTGCGGACTCGGGTGTGTCCGCGAGGAAGAGGTCGATGATGATCTCCGGTGGCCGGGCATCGACGGCGCCGTTCCGGAGCGCGTGGAGGTAATCCTTCACTGCCCCCTGGTGGAACAGGAAGGGCGACAGTTCCTGCGAGAAGACCCTGCCTCGGAGTCGACCGGTCAGAGCGAGCCCGATGGCTTCCAGGATCGTTGACTTACCGGCGTCGTTGTCGCCCACGAGGATGTTCACCGTGGGATCGAACCCGAGCTCGAAGCTGCGAAATGCCCGGAAGTTGCGGATCGATATACCGGTAAGCAAGCAGGCACCCCTCGCCCTTGATTGACGCAGGCATGCTCGAAACTCTTGCAGGCCTGCAGAATCGTCCAAGCATGCCGCACCGTCAATCTGCTCGTACTAGTTTCGTTCGGAATTCCTTATCGCCTTTTTGTTCGAGTAACTTATTGGTGCCCCTGTTGGCGCCAGGGCATGGCGACTACCCGGTGGCACAGCCTCGTGCAGAGGCTGGTCCCACAAGGCCGGATCGGGCAGAGCGTAGATCCGTCCATGAGTCTCATCCCGGTCGGCCTGCAGCGGCTGCTCCCGATCCCGATGGGATTGAGGAGCAGCAGGAGGTCGAAGGCGGTCGCCGCTCTACGGCCTACCGAGCCCGTCGATCTCGCGGCGACGAGGAGCAGGAGCCGGACGACGCGCGGCGCTGGATTGGCTTCTCTTCGGAGTGGGCGTGCCGGGGTACCACGGACGCGCTCCGTTGTGGTGCGGTTCGCCCGGAACACGCGCTCGCGGGGCCGGTGTCCGTGCTCCCGGATATGCTCACCGGTCGAGACTGATAGGGGAGTTACGTGCGCGACTCTGTGCTGACTGCTGACGTTCCGCTCGGCCCGTTCGACGGCCACCTCGTCCCTGTCTTCGCGGCGAAAGGCAGAGCCTCCAAGCTGCACGCACACCTGCGATGCCCCCGGCTTCGCGCGGACGGAGCGGTGGCCTCCGAGACGCTGCTGAACGCCGCGACCATCGCCCGTATGTGCTCCGCCTGCGCACATCACGGGGACTGGGACCGTCCGGACAGCGGTGTCGGTCTCTTCCTGCGCGCGCTCGGCGGCTACCGCGGGCTGCTCTCCCAACTGCAGGAGTACACGGAGGCGGATCCGGACGACGAGGTGATGCAGGAGGAAGCAGAAGGCGCCGCGGAGGTTCTGCGCGCCGAACCGGCTTCCGAGGAGGACGAGACCTACGACGAGGACAGCGATGCCCGCGACGACGCGGAGCGCCTCCGGGATCTGGTCCTGTCCAGGTGGCGTGACGCCGCGGACAGCCTTCACCTCGCCGAGAGCGTCGTCGCGAGGTTTCCCTGGCTCGCTGACTGGGCGCGGCCGAAGGTGGCACTGAAGGAGGAGTACCTCCAGGCGCTGCGTGAACGAGCGGGACTGTTCGTCGATGCGGCCGCACTGGTGGAAGCAGCGGCGGCCGCGAGCCTGGAGATGCCAGAACTCCCTGCGGATAACGACGCGTTCAGCGCCATCGGCGACCGCAAGGAGATCGCCGGCCGACTGCGGTCGATGTGGTCCCGCTGGCAGGGTTCAGCGGCGGACGCGTGGGAGCTCCCGGGCGACCACCTGGTCACGTATCACGCCATCGGGGGAATCAATTCACGGCGCAAGGGGTACAGCGAAGCCCGCCGTGCGGCCGACCGGCTGCTGGCTTCCTGGGAGGAGGAGGCACGCCGGGTCGCCCGCCTCTCGGACCTGGGCGTGATGGTGACGCTGACCGCACACTTGCAGGAACCCCGGGGTGAGGAGCCCTACTCGCAGCAGCGTGAGCGGACGCTGCTGGGCGGCCTCAACCACTGGACGATCGGCGTCCTGCTCACCTACCTGACCAGCGCTGACTGGGGCCGGCGCAGGCTCACTTTCCGCGCACCTCAGCTGGTCGTCGACCAACTCCTGGCTCGCACCGCGTTCGTGCGGTGCGAGCCCGAGCCTCCCGGCGCCCCGACGGCTGCCGACGAAGCGGGTCCCCTGGGGCCGGGGGTCTTCGACGACACGCCCGTGCACCAGCGCCGCCCCCTCACCGCGGAGCACCTGCGGCTGCTCGGCACCGCGCCGCGCGCCGAGGACCAGCTGTACACCGTGTTCTCCACCGACGCCGGGACGGAGGTGGTGCCCTTCAAGGAATTGGAGCGGCGGGCGGCCCGCGGCTGGCGAGGTGTCCTGCTCGCCGGCTCCGCCGACCTGCCCGCGGCACTGATCGAGCCCTGGTCCGAGGCGATCGGCCAGCGCCCGGAGGAGCCGTCCGCCGTGTGGCGGGAGCGGATGCGTGAACCCGACGACCTGCTGTTCGGCGAACGGCTCGGTCTCGAAGCCGGTGCCGAGCGCGCCGCCTGGCTGGTCTCCATGGACCGGCCCTGGGTACGGGAGTTCAACCTGCGGCTGCTCGCGATGGCCCGCGGCGTGCCCGACCTGCGCACTCTGTATTCCGGCTACGACCGGGCCGGGCGCTCGCGCAGCCTTCCTCGCGCGGTGTGGCAGGGACTCCTCGCCCACGGCCAGGACTTGGACCTCGAACCGTTCGAAGCACCCGACACCGGCACCTGGAAGCGCAGCGGGAGCGGCATCCCGCTGGGGGTTTTCGCTCAGGTCCAGGTCTACGCGGTCAACGCCGACCCCCGCTACCAGGGCAAGGGGCACTCGCCGTTCTGCTCCCACGTCCGCGAACGCGGTGTCACCGCAGACGACGACCTGCTCACCGTCGCGGACCTGCTCGGCGACACGAAGTTCGACTGGTGCAGCAAATGCGGGGGCTACGCGATCCGCCGCCTGACGGACACCCAGCTCGCCCACTACCGCGCCGCCCACCGGCTCCACGACATCGCACAGCAACTGGACCCCGGCCGCGGCGGATACGCCCCCGGCCGTCTCGGACAGTTGGTGGAACAGCTCCTGGAACTCGAGAAGTGGGACCCCGACGCCGACGACCACTCCTACAGCGAGGACTCCGGCCGGTGGCGCCAGATCGTCCGAGGGCTGCTGCTCCGGGCCCGATCCGCCCAAGCCGGCCAGCCTTGAGCTTGACTCTGTCGGTGATCTTGTTGTGGTCTGCTCAGCCTCTGGCGGACCACAAAGACCTCGGCCGAGGGATCCCGCGCTGGTCCAGGAAGTTCTAGAAGGCAGTCGGCGGCCGGGACGGAGGTGCTTCTTCGGTCGAGGCGTCCGCGTAAGTCGGCCAGCACACTGTGGTGGAAGCCGGGATCGTCCAGCTCCATGGCCAGCGCGTAACGGGCGTGAAGCGACAGCGGGCATCTCGACGACTGCATCGGTTCTTGAACAGAACCGAGCGTGTCCGTTGATCATGCTGCCCCGCCGGGGATCACCAAGACCCCCGACAGAGTCAAGCTGAGGCCCAACAGTTCCTGTTGGCGTGCAGCACAGGTTGCGGGGAAACGCTGTTGCACTTTGCATGATCTCGGCCACGCCGGCGCGGCCGCGAAGAGCAGATTGCTCACGAACGTCCCGAGCGTCGTCGCCGCCAAGCACCTGCGGGACTACGGATGGGTTGATCAGCTCATAATTGGAGTCAGCGCCGAGCGACCCGGCGCATCGTACCCGCCCCGGGTGCACTCACCGCGATCGGAGAGCATCGTGAAGAACAGCGCGTTGTGGCGAGTGGTCGACAACGAGAGTGGTACTCAGTCCATCGTCAGCACGCCGTCCGAGGCGGTCGCGTTCGTCAACAGCCGGTTCGACACCGATGACGACGACGAGCCGTTCAGCATCACCGAGGTCGGCCCTCTCCTTCCGAAGCCGCTCGGGGCCATCACCGAATGGGCCGCCAAGAAGGACGGCGAGCGAACCGACGGGCGTACTGCGCCGATCACCATCAGGCCGGTTGTGACGGATAACGCCACAGAGTGCGACGACGTCGTGCTCTGGGACGACGTGTATGTGTCATGGGGCCACGACATGTACACCGTCGAGGGGCCGGACGGCTCCGAGTACAACGAGGTCCACAGCGCAGCCGAGTTGAGCGAGACTCGATGAGTACGCCGGCGACTACGAGTATGTGCCTGAGCCTGAGGGGTCTGACAGCTACACGCTGCCGAACCCGCGAGAGTTGATCCGCTACGGCGCCCAGGAGTGCGCCGACCGGTACGGACACCTTGACGACGACGCACTGCTCTGGCTCGCCGCCACCCGCATCACGCTCGCCGTGTGGCGCAACTCGCCCGTCGAGAACTGGCATGCCGGGGAGAGTCCGCTGCGCGACGGCACGATGATGCGGATCAACGCGGCAACCACCCGGATCGTGCGCTCGATGCTGTCGTTCGAGCATGTCGACTGGATCGCTGCCGGTCTGGCGATCGTCAACCCGTCTCGGGTTCTACCGACCGGGCAGTCCGTGCTCGAGCTCGGGCTGGCCTGCCACAACCCTGACGACCCGGCATATGAGGTTGATCCGCGAGGAGAGCTCGCGGAGATGGCGCAGGGCGCGATCTCATGGGGGCGAAGGTACCGCCTCCACGAGAAGGAGTTCGGCCTGCGAACCATGATCGAGTCCCTCTGCGCGTTCGACAACGGCTGGTTCGGAGCACCGAGTTGGGGGCGCATCGTCGATCGGTTCCTTACGGCTGTCGACGACCGGGAGAATGTGCACTGGCGCATGCACCGGGACGAGCCTTGGTTCGACGAGTGGTTCACCAGCCGCCCGGCCGACATTGCGGACACCACGGAATTTCGTCGGCTGCTCCATGCCGGGCCCGACCTGCTGTCCGAGGAGGCCGCCGAATGGTGCGTGGAAGGTGCCATCGGCTACGTCTGCCAGGACGACCATGCGAACGGCTGCCTGCGATGTGGTACCCCGCTGGCAACGGAGTTCCCAAACGGGTGAGCGTGGACACCAGCGTAGGAACGTACGGATGGATCGAAATCAGCGAAGTGGGGCCTCGCCAGTTCGAGGCGCGACTCCTAGATGGCGTGATCGCGAACGGTGGCGGATCAGTAGGTGCCCGGCAATGCCGCCGGCCCCTGTATCAGCGGAAGGTCGGTCAGGGTGCCGCTGCCGCAACCCCGTCGATCGATGACGCGGTCCACTCCCGATCCTTGACCAGGCCGCCGTTCGCGCTCCGCATGAGACGGTGCCGGACCTGGCTGACCGAGGTCATCGGTGCCGGCAGTCGCTCCTGGCACCCATACCTGTGGTGACTGAGGTCTGCCTCTTTCCTGGAACGCCGCGGCCACTCCGATCTGGAGGCCGTCTTCCTCCAATCGCTCCACGACAAACGCAACCTGTTCAAGCTCTACTCTCCTGGACGGCTACAGCTCGCCCGGATGAGTCAACTGGTCGCAAAGTATAAAGATTGGCCCCTAGGCACCAAGCGCCGCAGCGCGGTGTGGGCGTCGACCTCGTCGAGGAAGCCGGCACGGCGCACGGTACGGCGGTGGCCGCCGACGGGCGGGGTGTCGACGGCGAAGACCCAAGTGCCGTGGTGCGGGTCGGCGGCAAGGCGGGGGCAGGCGGTACCGAGCTGGTGGCGGCGGCCGTCGCGGCAGCCGCACCGCCGGTAGACGCGCCCTCGGTCGAACTTGGGGGTGGGTGAGCAGCGCATGGTGATCGCCTCGAAGGGTCGAGCGCGCGGAGCGTTCCTCTTCCAGTGTGCGCCCGCCGGGGCGATCACCGTACGACCACCCGCCACGGAGATGCCGACTGACCTGCGGTTCTCCCTTGAGCAGCGGCAAAGGGGAAACCGGTCGGCCGCCGGGCTTGGCCGAGTGTGCTGTTGCCCGGGGCTCGGTCAGACGAGGCGGTAGCGGTTCGCGGTGGCGGTGTCGCGGATGAGCCGGGCAAAGCGTTCACGGCTGCGCTTCTGCTGTTCCTCGGCCTGTTCGTCGTCCCAGTCCTTGGCGTCGCCGAGGACTTCGTCGTCATCGAGTTCGTCGTACTCGCTGTGGAGGGAGCCAACAGCCGTGGATGCCGGCGAGGGGGTCTTCGAGAAGGTCGCGGGCGGGGCGTTTGGGGTCGAGGAGGGTGAGGCGCAGGCCGGTTAGTTTGATCTCACATTCCCTGCGCAAGGGTTTCAGTGGTGTCAGATGGCGCGCACGTCTATTCGCCTCCCTGCTTGACGCATCGTCAGTGGTGGTCGGGGTGATGGCTCTTGGGTGGCTCCGGAGCCGGGAGAGCCTCAACGGTCGGCCTCGGGGAGAAGCTGTACTGCACGGTCGGGGCTGAGGTCCCGTTGAAGGGCTGTCGTGATCAGGTCGTCCAACTGCAGGTAGTCGTCCGTCGGCCGGCCGGTGAGACCTTGAGCGATGGCAACCGCAAGGTTCGGTACGCCGTCGCCGACGCGACCTGCGCCCTCGGCTGTCTCGTCCTCCACACGGTGAGCGAGGGCGTCGAGAGCGTCTAGGACCTCACCGGTTGAGGGGTCTCCGGACCCGAGTTGTTCGATGAGGAGGTGGGCGTGCCGGAACTGTTCCACAGCGTGGTCGGCGATGCTCTGATGCCGCTGGTCCGCGTCCCTCAAGGTCACCAGGTGGGTCAGGCCCGAGAGACATTGCAGCGCCTTGTGGGCATCGATGACGGCATCGGCGAGCGGGGTCGGGCATGCCTCGGGAAGTGTTGTGCTCCAGCTGTCGAAGAGACGGGTATCCGGCCAGCGCGAACTCGGAAGCAGTTTCAGGGCCCGAAGCCTTACCGGTCTGCCACCGACCAGTGGTAGAAGAAGCGTGGCACCGTGGTAGTTCGGTGATCCGGGACCGCGTCCCATCAACGTACCCAGTTGCGCCGCGACATCCGGCCACTGCGTGAGGTCGCTGAGCTCCGCGCCAACGGCCAGCTCTACGGCCGGCCACTCCGCTTCGTCTGCGTCGGACACTGGCCGGGTGTAGAGGTGGACGCGAAGCCCCAAAGCCCTGGCATCCTCCTGGATCTTCCGTGGGACCGCGCTTGCCCGTGCGCTGGCGGCCCGACGGGCGAGGTCTGCGGCGCGGGCCAGCGCCCGCGTGGAGGGCCCTGAACGCGCCTCTGCCCTGAGCAGCTTCAGCTCAAGCGTGTTCCAGGAGAGTGCCGCGAGAACGGCGTGCAGGTCTGTGAGGACTTCCGCCAGTTGATCGAGGACAACCGGCGGCTCCTGACCGATGAGGTGCCAGCGTTCCTCGTCCCGTACACGCAGCGTCAGGCCCCGCAGATGACTACGGACGTGGCCTGCGAGTGCCCGGTAGCCCTGGGGTTCCACAAGCCGCTGCGTCAGATTGTTGGCGATTCCGTCGACGAGTTGATGCAGGTGGTCGACGCCCCCACCTGGAACGGTGTCGCCGACCGGCAGCGCGGACAGAATGGCGTTGTCGCCGGGCAGAGTCAGCGAATTGGCCCAGTCTCGCAGCGTGGCTTGCCTTGCGCGGAGCTCTGCGATGTCCTGCGGCCGACTGCGGCCCGTGCACCAGATCCGGGTCAAGTCCGCCAGATAGATGTGCAAAGTGGGGAGAACGGTGACCGCTGCGGCGGCCCGAGCGGTCCAGCCGGTAGTCCCGGCCGCTGCCGCACCGATCAGGGCCTGGGTGCGAATCCATGCCACCTGACCCGGCGAGCGGTCGTTCTCTCGCAGCAGGAGGCTGATCCCGCCCGTGAAATCACCGAACGTCATGGGGATTCCGCCGGGGAGCAAGGCCTGGACATCCACGCTCTCGCACCGGGGAAGGCACCGCAGAAGCACTCGTCCGAAGGCCTTGACGTAGCGTTCCACGTCAGGCTGGGCCTGGTCGGACACGTGCAGCAGGCGGGCGTAGGCGACCAGGCCGCCGTCCCGTTCCACGACAGACACCTCCGTCACCCATGGTGAGTGCGCCCTGAGCCTGCTCAGCATGGCTTCCTCGCCGCCGGTGATGTCCAGCAGGCCTTCGGCCAAGGCCACCGATACGGTGCGGGCCGTAGCGAGGACCTCCCCGAGCGATTCGGCCGGAAGGCCTGCGAGCAGCCGACCGCATGGCGAGTCCGACACCAGCGCCAGCCAACCTGCGAGGTCCACCTTTGTCCCGGCGAGCACTGTCAGAAGTCTCTGTACGTCGTAGGGGTCTGCGCACTGGGCAAGGCGAGTGCCGAGCGCGGCTGCCCCGAGACGCTCCGCAAGCGCATCACGCAGTGGCGAACCGGATGATCCGGCCGCGCTGATCTCGGTCATGACGGAGGCGACCTCGGGTGCCAGCCACGAATGCGGATCCCCGCCCATCAGCGTGAACTGCAGAACGGTACGCCGCAGCGCGGGTGGTACCTGGTGCTGTTCGAAGATCACCGCCCAGTCGTCGGCGATGCGCGTGACATCGACCAACCGAAGCGCCTGCAGTACACCGGCGAGCACCCCGGGATCCGGCCTGCATTCGAGCTCGACAGCGATCTGACCCAGTACGACGGAATCCAGTTCGGGGTGTTCGGCCAGCACCCCGGCGATGAACGGCTGCAACTGCATGTCCGACAGCAGTCGCATCACCGCGACCACGGTCTCGTCCAGCATCGGAGGCGGCACCGCGTGCACGGCGTCGGCCAATCGCCCCGAGCGCAACTGATGCAGCCCTGACAGGCGACCCATCCGCTCATGGACGAGATGCTCGTCGGCCAATCGGGACAACGCGACACGAAAGTCCATATCCCCTATCTCCAACTGCTGCTGAAGCTGCCGCACTGACAGGTCCGCACCCCAGCGATGGGCAACCGACACCCTGGCCAGGATCTCGACTTCCGCCTGCCGCCCCTCGACAGCCCGCCGCTCAACCTGCTCCGACAGGACGTCCGACAGCCGCCGCCCACGGGTGAGGAGGTGTGTGAACTCCAAGGTCAGTCCACCTGAAGCCTCGTACGCCTCCCGCCAATGAGGCGCGGTCGTGGCGCCAGAAGCGGACAGTCCTGCATGGAGTTGCTCCGCGACCTCCTCGTCCAGCGACACCACCACTTGGGCGCACTCGGCCCGGCTTCGAAGGGGCAGGAGGTCCTCGCTGCGGACGGAGCCGAGCAACAGCACACCTGGAATCGGTGCGACTTCACGGTGGAGGGCGTCCCACGCCTCGGCCGTGCCGATCCCGATGCCATCCACGACGAATCCGACCGGGGACCGCGTGGATGGCTTCACCGCCTTGGCCAGACGCACGAGCGCGGCGGTGTCCTCGGCCTGCAGACGCCGGATTCGATACCAGAGCACATGCCTCGTCACATTGGCCGACATCCACATGACGGCGGACTTGCCGACCCCGGAAGGACCGGTCACCAGGACGCTCTGCCCCCGGCCGACCGCATCCGCGACCTGACCGGTCAGAGCCGGTCTCGGAGCCACCAGGCCTGCGGCGACATGACCGGGCTGAACCTCGACACCCTCGTAGAAGCCGGCAGCCTGCAACGGCCGGTCGAAGTCCACCGGCTCGCAGATTCCCGCGGCCAGGGCCTCCTCCAACGAGGCGAAGTCGATGGCTTCCGCGACCTCGGTCACGACACGCCCGATATCCGTTCGGCTCAGTCCAGCGGCATCCGCCAAGCTCCTCGCCGCATTCGCGTCCGAGCGGCGAACCACCGCGTCTCCGAGGGCCCTGACAGCCACCTCAGCCGCAGCGGGGAGCAACCCGAGGTGCTGCGCCACTGCGGTGCGGGTGTCATCGGTTGCGACATGCCATGGCAGAACGTACAAGCTGGCGGCCTCGCACCACGCGCTGATCGCGTCCTTGCCGAGGCCAGCCTTCAGGGCCTTCGCCTCCAGCGCCATCAGGATTGGGTGATCATGTGGGAGTGCACTCAACGGACGACCCCAGTGAGTGAACGACTCACCACTTACGGGCTGTTCGATCACGAGGACCGACCGGCCGGGTATCCCCGCCTCTTCGCGCTTCGCATGAGCCAGGGCCATGGCGAGGAGGTGCCCGGCCGTCATGGAAGCGGTGAAGCCGCCGATCCGTTCCTGGCGGGACTTCACCTGCACGTGCCAGGCGGCTGCCCCCTCAACGGTCAGGTCCTCCAGCCCTTCCGGGACGACGCGATCAGCTTCCAGGACGCCGGACAGAACACGGCCGCACAGCCACACCCCAACAGCGTCCTGGTAATGGAATCCGCGTCCGGCCAGAGCCCCCGATCGGGTCGCCTTCCACAGGCCCTCGGCGGATCCGCTGGCCGCGTTGGCCTGCTGTACAGCCTCGGTGGATTGAACCCGCTTACGTCGCACTTTGCCCTGGCCTGCCATCCAGAAAGCATGGCAGGCCGGTCTGACAGCCGCCACGAGGCAGAGGGATCGGTTCGGCTTCATTGGCCGCGACGCCACGAACACGCGATGACGGAACTGCGATGACGGGCAAACCGGTTATCCTGCCGCGTGATTGGCCACGGGACGATCCGGCGAAGAGAACGCCTGGCCAGGCGCACACGGCGAGCGAGCACGTACCCGGCCGCCGCTGCCGCAGGCCTGGCCTTGCCGTCAGACGCGTGAATTTGCCGGCCGCCGGTCCTGCACGCCAGCTACGACCACCCTTCGACCCATACGACACCGGCGAAGGCGTCGGATGGATTCTCCACAGGAAGGAAGTGGCGGCTCGAAGGACCGCACGGATATGCAAACACGCAGAGGGCGCCGGAGCGAAGAAGGCTTTCCAGCGCACGGTGGACAACTTCGGGTCTCCACCCGCCCGTCTGCGCGAAGTCCGCGACTGTCATCACCGGCCCGTCAGAATCGCGCTGCTCGATTGCCGCCCCGATGCGACGCGCGGTGCGACTGAGGGAAGCGATATCCGGAAGCCTGCCAGGCTTAACGAAAGTGTTCGCGTCGCGGTTCGGTACCCATTCGCCGGGAAAGCTCCTGTCCGCCTTGCTGCAGTTGCACGATAGGCAAGCTACTGCGAGGTTGGCGGCGCTGGTCGGGCCGCCCAGAACCCGAGCCTTCACGTGATCGAGCGTGGCGCGTCGCCTGTAGACGTCCTCCAGTTTCAAGCCCTCTCGGACAGCCGGCTCCAACTCGGCTTGGCCACAGGGGCAGTAGATCCGAACGCCGCAGAACGTGCACCGAATTCTTCCCGGAGCGAACCATCGGTGCACCTTGCACATTCCTCGGACGGGCTGGTTGTGGCGTCGGTTTTCGAATGGCACGATCACATTGCCCTCCTGCCCGTTCAAGTACTCGCCGATGAACAAAATTCCTCCTGTCAAAAACCGGTGGATCGATTGAAATCAGAAGGCAGGTCCTGGGCAGGGCCACACTGGAGTCCCGGTATGACACAAGGCCGCAAGGAGTGCTGACCGCTGCTTGAGGTTCTGCCGCAGGTGCTCGAAGCCGAGGTCAAACCTCGAGGGAGGCCGAAGGCAGCACCCACGCCACCACGAGGGCGCAGCCAGAGCGACAGCAGTAGACGTGGCAGCGCTACCAGGCTGGAGAGCACAATGATCTGACTGGCCATCACTTCATCCACTAGCATAACTCCGGGCCTGACCGTCTCGGCCTCCTCACCCTCCTCGTATGGCACAAGGTAACGATGAAGATCAAGCGCGCACGTATCCAGAACTTCCGTAGCTTGCGGGAGGTGAACATCGAATTCGACGCGACGACGTGCTTCATCGGGCCGACCGGAGCGGGGAAGTCCACCGTCCTGCGCGCACTCGATTGGTTCTTCAATGGAGAGAAGACGATCTCCCTGGACGAGCACGACCTCCACTCCGCTGCAGACAGTCGCCGGATCACGGTCGAGGTCGAGTTCAACGAGCTCACCGAGCATGACCGGGGCGTACTCGGCAGCTACGCCCCACCCGAGGTCGACACCGTGATCGTCTGGCGCACCTGGGAGGACGGCGAGGACAAGATCAGCGGAAAGGCTCTTGCCTACCCTCCGTTTGAGACGGTCAGGGCAGTACCGACCGCGACGGCCAAGCGCAAGGCCTACGGTGAGCTTCGCGATCAGCAGCCGGCCCTGGGTCTGCCGGCGGCGGGATCAGAGGCCGCAGTCCTCGACGCGCTCCTGGTGTGGGAGCGCGAGCACCGAGACCAACTGCTTCACACCGATCGGAACGCCACCCACTTCTTCGGCTTCGCGGGGCAGAGTAAGCTCGCCGAGCTGATCGACTTCGTGTTCGTCTCCGCAGACCTGCGGGCCACCGAGGAGGCCGACGACCAGAAGACCTCCGCGCTGGGCCGCATCCTCGACTACACGGTCAACCGCACGGCGGAGATCGAGACTCTCAACGTACTTGAGAAGGGCGCCCACGAGGAGCGACTGAAGATCCAGACAAAGGCCTACGCCCCGGTCCTCCTTAAGATCTCGGCTGACCTTTCCCGAGAGCTCGCACACTTCACCACCGGACGGGGCGTCGCGCTCGCGCCGGTTGTCCACGCCCCGAAGCCGGCGAAGACAAGCTTCAAGATCAGCATCTGGGACGGCGCCGCCGAGACCTCAGTCGGACGCCAGGGCCACGGCTTCCAGCGCGCGTTGATCATCGCCGCGCTCAAGCTTCTCGCCGAGACCCGCAACCCCAGCCAGGAGACACGCACCCTCTGCCTGGCCATCGAAGAGCCCGAGCTCTTCCAGCATCCAGCGCAGGCACAGACCTTCGCCGATGTCCTGCGTGACCTGACCGCGGCCGAGGGAAGCCGGATCCAGGTCGCATACGCCACCCACAGCACAGTCTTCATCGACCACCGAGCGTTCCACCAGGTACGCCGCCTGCGCCGCGACTTCGTCGACAACCACCCGACAACCCGGACCAGCCAAGTCACCGTGGACGACCTCTGCGAGGCGCTCGCTGGCTACGTCAAGCCGGACAGCATCCACCGTCAAGCAGGCCTCCGCTGCGCAGACACTCTCGCCGAAGGCCTCTTCGCCCTGGCCGCCGTCCTCGTCGAGGGCGACACCGACGCCGGCCTGATCATCGGCTGTGCGCAGAAGATGAACCTGAGCCTCGGAGCACAGGGCATCAGCGTCATTCACGTCAATGGCAAGGACAACCTCTTTCTCGCCCACGCCATTCTCACCGCCCTCGGCGTACCGTGCCACGTCGTCTTCGACGGAGACAGCGGGATGGAGGAGCGCAAACTGGCCTCGATCCAGGAGCAGACCGCGGACGACCAGATCAAGGCCAGGAAGAAGATCACCGAAGCTGCCCAGCATGCAGCCCGGAGGAACGCAGACCTGCTCGGATACCTGGGGGCCAAGAGGAGAGTCCCCTGGCCGGAGTCTGCGTCCAACCTCACCTTCACGGTCTTCGACGACAACCTGGAGGAGTACCTCAAGGGCAACTGGCCCGCCTGGAGTACGCGACTCAAGCACCTCGTCGATTCAGGTGAGGGATTCTCCGGCAAGAACGCCCCCACCTATCGGGAGGCCGCCAGCACTGCAGAGGGAGGTCCGCCTGCCCTCCTCGTTCAGCTCCTCGCCAATGTTCAGGAGCTGTTGAGGGGCAGCACTCCGTCGGCGGACCACGCTGTGCCACGGCAACCTGGACCGCAGGATGCCGCGGACGCAGCAGTCAGCCTCGAGGTGAGTGGAGCCGGCCGCTGACATCGCTGGTGCCCGTCAAGCCGCAGAGCGCAGTTCCGAGGCGGGGGCTGCTTGCACACGACTGGCGTTGGCTCGGTCGAGGGCGGCGGAGAGAGCTCTGACAGCTTCGTCGGCGGAGTCTTTGAGGAGGTGGCCGTAGAGGTTGATCGTGGTGGCCAAGGTGGCGTGCCGCAGGGTCTTGGACACGACGGCGACGGGGATGTTCTCGGCGATCATGATGCTGGCGGCGGTGTGGCGTAGGTCGTGCAGGCCGATCCTGGGGAGTCCGAGTTCGGTGGTGCGTTTACGGAGCTGGTCGAGGACCCACTGGGGCCGCAGCGGGGTTCCGCCGGGGCGGGCGAAGACCAGGCCCTCCAGCCGGGCGTCGGGGTGGGCGGCCATCTGGATCGCGGCCTGGCGGTGGAGGGCTGCGATGACTCTGGGGGAGAGGCTGATCCAGGCGCGGCTGGCTTCGGTCTTGGGCTCGCGGAGGTGGATCTTCCCGTTGTCGATGGCGGTCAGGGTCCAGCGGACGTAGAGCTTGCGGTCCATGAGGTGGACGTCGGACCAGTGGAGGGCGAGGATCTCGCCGCGGCGCATGCCGGTGCCGAGCATGACCTCGAACAGGTCGGTCAGCTGGTCGGCGTACTGCTCGGCGCTGTGCTGCAGGAAGGTGGCTGCCTGCTCGGGGGTCCAGCAGGTGCGCTCGGCTGCGCGGGGCTTGGGCGGCACGGAGTGCTCCGCCGGGTTGTAGCGCAGCCGCCAGGAGCGCACGGCGGCGTTCAGCGCGTTGCGCAGCGTGGACACGGCCCGGTAGACGGTGACGCGCCCGCGATTGGCCTCCAGCTGGCCGGAGACCCAGGCGTCGACGTGCTCCGGGCGCAGGTCGAGGAGCCGGAGGCGGCCGAAAGCGGGGATGAGGTCGCGCTCGACGCACGCGGCGTAGCCGGCGTACGTGTTCGGCGCGAGATGAGCCTTCCTCGTGGCGAGCCATTCCCGCAGGTAGCTCGCGACGGTGGTGCGGCGGTTCTCGTAGACCCCGCACAGCTCACGGTCGAGTACGGCCTTCATTTCTCGGGCCGCCTCCGCTCGGCTGGCGAAGCCGCCCCGCCGACGGGTACGACGCCTGCCCTCCTCCGGGGCCAGGTCAACGCAGTACGTCCACGACCCGTGACCCGCCTCGTCCAGCAGCCGCACACACCACGGCCCCAGCTGCTTCCCTCCCCCGCCCTTACAACCACACCGCCGATAGACCCGACCACGCTGCGCACGCTGTCCCATGAGCTTCCTTTCTCCCGGGCTGAGTGGTTCCCCTGGGGCAAGAGTGGCTGCTGTGTCGGGTGTGGCGGCAGAGCGTGCGGGGCGGTGCGCGAGGCACTCAGAACCAGACGGCGACGACACGCTCAAGACGACACACCGCCCGGGAGATCACAGTCCGCAGTCGATGGGTAGGCGAGCTTGATCCGCCCGCAGGCGCCCGCTCTGCGGGCTGGCCGACGCCGCCGAAAGGGCGGTCGTCGAGCTCGCGTGATGCCACCTGCTGAATGGCCGACAGATTCCGGTCGCGGGCAGTGACAGCAGTGGGGTGGCCGGCCTTGGGACCACTTTGGGACCACCCCTGATGAGCGTCCATGGACGACGGTGATCCGAAACGGACACTTGTGTGCAAAGTAAACACTGAGTAACCGTCAGTGGTTCGTATGGGCCAGCGCCGCCGGAAAGTCCCAATTCACGTTTGCCTCAAGGGAGTTGAGCAACAAGAAAGCCGAGGCCTGAAGGCCTCGGCTGCCGACAATAGTTGAACCCCTTAAGTGGGGGTCAAGGGGTCGCAGGTTCAAATCCTGTCGTCCCGACCAGCGTTTTCGCAGGTCGGAGGCCGTTCTTATCGAAATGATAAGAACGGCCTTTTCCTTTGGTGGTCGCAAGGCGGTCGCGAACGCTCGTTCACGTCGGTCTGCTGAGTGCGTTTCTGTAGGATGGGCCCCTCTGTCCTGGTCGTGACGGGGCATTTGTTCATCTGATCGGGCATTCGAGTGCCGTCGATCGCGGGCCGGTCGCCTCTTCGGCGCTGAAGTGGGCCCGGATTCGCAGGAAATGGGCATGCCGGACAGAACCTGCGGCGTCATCTGTCGCGCCGGGCTGCACGTTTATCGGGTGTCAGCTGTGGGTCGGGAATTCCGGGTGCTTGTCGGCCCCGGAGGCCGGAGCGGCTCGGAACGCTGAGCCGACCTCAGGAGTGCGTGGGTCAGGCCGCGTGGCTGAACAGCGGGTTCGGCGAGCCGACGTCGAGGTCGGTAGTGTCCCGGCCGCCTTGGGTGCGGGCCTCGACGAGGTGGAGCCTTGCTTCGATGGTGTTCACGGTGGCTCTGGCGACGTCCCAGGTCAGGTGGCCCGGTACGTGACCGCCTGCGGGTCTGGAGCTGGGGGCCATGGTGGGGTATCAGGGGGGGTACTATTTCTGGATACTCACGTTCGTGATATGGGGACTGGCTCCTCCGGGAGCGTTCGGCATGGCCGTCGGACGTCTCCTGCCGTCGATGCGGCTACGTAGTGTCACTGAATGTCGGGCCAGGTGTGTCGGGCCAGGTGTGTCGGCCGTGGGTGTCCTGTGGGCGCCGGCCGGCCCGGGTGCAGGCGGAAGTCCGGGGAATCCGTGGGCGGGTGGTGCGGCAGGCGGTCAGATCAGTCGGTCGCGGTGGGTGGCCGCGGCTTCGCGGACGAGCCGGGCGAAGTGGCTGCGGCTGGGGTCGTGCGGCTGTCCGGCGTGCTCGGCGTCGAGGAGGTCGCGGGCGGCCCTTGGCGGTCATGGATCCGCGCGGCGGGTACGGAGACGGGGCGGGGGAGGCGAGGGACGTCGCAAGGCGGCCCTTCCGCGGCTCGCGCCGGGCAGCGCCGTGCGCCGCCCGAGCGGCAAGGCCTGGCGGCGCACGGCGTTGAAACTGTCGGGCCCGGAAGCGGGTGGTTCGGAACGGGCGGCTCAGAGGAAGCAGGGGTCGTCGAGCGCGGCGCCGCCGGCCTGTCCGGGCACCCACTGGCCGCGGGCCGCGCGCCAGGCGCGCTGCTCGTCGGAGTCGGCCGCCGCCTCGGCCAGCCGCTCGGCCTGCCGGACACCGGACAGGCTCGGCGCCGGGGTGGCCTGGTAGCCGCCGAAGCGGGCCACCGGGCTCCACAGCGGGACCACGGCCGGCAACTCCGGGGCGAGGCCCTCGTGTTCCTGGGCGCCGTACACGATGCGGCCGCCGACCACGGTGAGTACCGACTCGATGTGCGGGATGTCCGCCTCGGGGACGGTGAGGTAGTCCGCGCTGAGCACCGTGAGGTCGGCGTAACTTCCCACCCGGAGAAGGCCCTTGACGTCCTCCTCGCCGGTGAGTCGGGCGCCGCCGAGGGTGTACAGCTCCAGCGCCTCCTCGCGGCTCAGCCGGCCCTCGGCCGGGCGGAGCGTACGTCCGCTGACGGCCCGTCCGGAGACCAGCCAGTGCAGGGCCACCCACGGGTTGTAGGAGGAGACCCGGGTGGCGTCGGTGCCGGCGGCCACCGTCAGGCCGCGCTCCAGCATCGCCCGCACCGGCGGGGCGTCGGCGGCCGCGGCCGCGCCGTAGCGTCGGACGAACGCCTCGCCCTGGAAGGACATCCGGTTCTGCACCGAGACGGCGCCGCCGAGCGCCGCGATCCGGTCCAGGCTCGCGGTGGAGACCGTCTCGGCGTGATCGAAGAGCCAGCGGTTCCCACCGGGGAACAGGCCCTCGGCGGCCAGCCGCTCGAAGACCGCCAGATCGCGGCGGATCGTCTCGTCGTAGCTCGCGTGCAGCCGGAAGCCCCAGTCGTGCTCCATCAGCAGGCGCACCGCCTGCTCGAACCCAGCCTCGTACGGGCCGAGCTCGGGGCGCGGTTCGGAGAAGTTCTCGAAGTCGGCGGCCGCCCAGGTGAGGTTCTCCCCGGCCCCGTTGAGCCGCAGCCATTCGTCCCCGTCGCCGGGGCGGACGGTCTCCACCCAGCGCCGCAGGTCGTCCAGCTCCTGCCCGGCGGTCTGCGGGAAGAGGTGGTAGGCGATCCGGAGTGTCAGCTGGCCGTTCTTCGCCAGCTCCGTGACGGTGCCGTAGTTCTCCGGGAAGCTCTGGAAGCCGCCCGCCGCGTCGATGGCGGAGGTGAGCCCGAAGCGGTTGAGCTCGCGCAGGAAGTGCCGGGTGGAGGTCGCCTTGTCGGCCTCGTCCAGGGTCGGTGCCTTGGCCAGGGTGGAGTACAGCAGCAGGGCGCCCGGGGCGGCCAGCAGCATGCCGGTCGGCTCACCGTCGTGCGCGCGCACGATCTGCCCGCCGACCGGGTCGGGGGTGTCCCGGGTGAAGCTCGCGGCCCGCAGTGCCGCCCGGTTGAGCAGCGCCGACTGGTACAGGTGCAGCACGAACACCGGGGTGTCGGGGGCGGCGGCGTTGAGTTCGGCGAGGTTGGGAAGCCGGCGCTCGGCGAACTGGTCGGCGGACCAGCCGCCCACCACCCGCACCCACTGGCCCGGCGGGGTGCGTTCGGCCTGGGCGCGCAGCATGGCCAGTGCCTGGCGCAGCGTCGGCACGCCGTCCCAGCGAAGCTCCATCACGTAGTTGAGGCCGCCCCGGATGACGTGCAGGTGCGAGTCGTTGAGGCCGGGGACGGCTCGCCGGCCGAGGGCGTCGACCACGCGGGTGCGCGGGCCGACCTGCGGCAGGACGTCGGCATCGTCGCCGATGGCGGTGATCAGTCCGGCGCGGATCGCGACCGCGCTCGCCCGGGGGCGCAGGGGGTCGCCGGTGTAGACCTTGGCGTTGCGCACGACCAGGTCGGCGGTGTGGTCGGGGGAGGCGTCGGGGGCCGAGGGGCCGGGACGGATCCCGGCGACGGGCATGCTCGACATGCGATCTCGCTTTCGGGGAGCAGGAAGAGGGGAGCGGAGGAAAAGGCGGAGGAGGGCGCGGGGGAGCGGTCGATCACTCGCCGATGAAAGCGAGCACCTCCTTGTTGACCTCGGTGGCGTGCGTCCAGATGAGACCGTGCGGGGCGCCTTCGAGCACCACCAGGCGGGCGCCCGCGATGGCCTTCGAGAGCGGGACGGCGGTCGAGCGCAGCGGCAGGGTGCGGTCGGCGTCGCCGTGGATGATCAGGACGGGGACGTCGATCCTCGGCAGGTCCGCGCGGAAGTCGGTGAGCCAGGTCGGGACGCAGTCCACGGTCGCCTTCGCGGAGGCCGAAACACCGATGTTCCAGCTGTACTGGACGACCTGGTCGCTCACCCGGTCGCCGCCGAGCACGTCCACGTTGTAGAAGTCGGCGAGGAATCCGGCGATGAAGGCGGGGCGGTCGGCGCGGATGGCGCCTTGGATCTCCTCGAAGACGATGCCGTCGACACCGTCCGGGTTGTCCTCGGTCTTCAGCAGGAACGGAGGCACCACGCCGAGCACCACGGCCCTGGAGATGCGCTCCGAGCCGTAGGTACCGAGGTAGCGGGTGACTTCGCCGCTGCCCATGGAGAAGCCGACGAGCACCACGTCGCGCAGGTCGAGGTGGGTGAGTACGGCGTCGAGGTCGGCCGCGAAGGTGTCGTAGTCGTAGCCGAAGGACGGCTTGTCGGAGGCGCCGAAGCCGCGGCGGTCGTAGGTGATCACGCGATGGCCGGCGGCCAGCAGCGCGGCCTCCTGCTTCTCCCAGGACGCGCCGTTGAGCGGCCAGCCGTGGATGAGCACGATGGGCCGACCGGTGCCGTGGTCCTCGTAGTACAGGTTGATGACGCTGGAGTTCTCCTCGTCGACGGGGAGGAAAGGCATGGGTGCACTCCGTGCAGGTGTGGTCCTGCCGACATCGGAAGGCCGGCACGGTGCGGACGCGGTACGGACGAATCTAGGGAGCCGGGGGGAGGCGGCTTTCCTCTGCACGCACCGGCTCTGGCTCGTCCGGGCAGTTCCGGATCAGACGCCGGCCTGTCGTTCTCCCGGCCGGACCGGGCGGGGCGGTGCGGACCGGGCGGGGCTGTGCCAGTACGGGGCGGGGAGCAGCCGGGGCGTGGCGGGGCAGCGGCTGTGCGAACGCGGATGGTCAGCGTTTCGGCGCGGGCCCGGGCGGTCCTTGACGCCTAGGAATCCGCATTCCTGATACCGCTGGCAAGGATCTCCGCCAGAACCCCGTCGAGCTCGGCCTGCGCCTTGTCCTCCCAGCGCTCCTCGGCGCACTGCGTCCTGGCCACCACGTCGCGCACATGGGCCGAGGCCATCCTGACGACGCACCAGGACTGCCCCGAGATGAGCTCGACGTCCGTCTCGTCCTCGCCGTGGGGCCGGACGCGTACGTCTCCCTCGCCCGTCGGCAGGATGAGCCCGGTGGCGAGCAGATCCCGGCCGAATACCCAGGTCGCGGCCGGTGGATCGTCCTCGGCTGCGAAAAGGTCCATTCGGACTGCCAGTGCGTCGTCCGGTGAATGCCTCATGCGCAAGGTCATGTCATGCCATTCGCACGCTGCTGTCATCAGTCTCGCGCTGATCGTCTTTTCGAGGGGGAGCTGCATTGCGGTTCCTTTCGCCTTCATTGAAATTACCGGTGTTCCGGATGTCGTCGAGCCGTTCCACGCACGCGTTCTTGACCTCTGGTGCACGCGATTCGAAAAGCAACGTGGCGCGGACGAACCGGGATTCGTGCGCGCCACTCGGTGCGTTTCGGTCAGCTCGTCGCCCGCACGGCGTCCCGGATCAGATCGGCGACCTGCTTGGGCTCCGACAGGGCGACGGCGTGGGAGGCGTCCGGGAGCTCGACGACGACGGACCCGGCCCGCTCGGCGCCGAAGCGCTGGACCTCCGGGTTGATCGCGCGGTCGGCTCCGGCCACCAGGGCCCAGGACGGTTTCAGCTGCCAGGCGGCGGCGGATGCCGTCTCGGTGAAGGCCGCAGTGGCGACCGGGCGTTGGGCCGCTGCCAGGACCCCGGCGACCTCCTCCGTCACGTCCGCGGCGAAGACGGCGGGGAAGGCCGCCTCGTCGATGGTGACCTCGACCGCGGAATCGCCGTCGACGAGCGGGTAGGTCCACCTCTTCAGATTGCCCGTGAGTGAGGAGTCGGGGAAGCGTCTCTCGAGATCGCCGAGGCACTCGCCCTCGTGGAGCACGTACGCGGCTATGTAGACGAGTCCGACGACGTTCTCCGCGGCGCCGGCCACGGTGATCAGCGCACCGCCGTAGGAGTGGCCGACGAGAAGGACGGGGCCGGCGATCTGGGAGACGACGGACGTGACGTAGGCGGCGTCGGAGGCGAGGCCGCGCAGGGGGTTCGGCGGTGCGATCACCGGGATGCCGCGGCTGCGCAGTTCCGAGATGACGCCTATCCAGGCCGCTGCGTCGCCGAAGCCGCCGTGTACGAGGACGACGGTGGGGGTGGTCATGGCGGTTCTCTTCTCGGTGTCAGGCCGCGTGCGGGGCGCCGGCGACGGCCGAGGTCGCCAAGGACTGCCATTCGCTCGGGGTCATGCCGTACGCGCCCCGGAAGGTGCGGCTGAAGTGCGAGGGGCTGCTGAAGCCCCAGCGGTGGGCCACCGCCGCCACGGTGAACCGGCGGTTGGACCGGCTCAGCTCGACCCTGCAGGACTCCAGCCGGCGTCGCCGCACCCACTGGCTCACCGTGGTGCCCTCGTGCTGGAAGAGCTTGTGCAGGTACCGGACGGAGATGTGGTGGGCGCGTGCGATCGACTCCGGCGAGAGGTCCGGGTCCATGAGGTGCTCCTCGATGTAGCACCGGATCCGGGACAGCATCTCGCTGCCGATCGTCGGTGCCTCGGCCTCCTCGCCCTCCGCCCCGGTCCCGAGGAGTTCCATGAGCAGGACGGACAGGAGGTGGACGGCCGTACGGGCGAGCCGGTCCCCGGGCCTGGACCGGCGGAAGTCGGCCTTGTCGGCGAGCGCGGACAGGAAGTCCGACACCAGCGCCCCCAGCCCGTCGCCGCCGGGCACGGGAACACCCACCACCTGGTCCAGCTCCGACTTCGTGACTCCCAGATAGCCGCGGGGCACCCGGAAGAAGATCATGCGGCAGTCGTCGCCGAACTGCAGGAGGTGGCGCCTCGCCGGGTCGCAGAAGACCAGGTCGTGCGGCTCCAGCGCCGTTCTGACTCCTTCGCGGACGCTGGTCGCCGACCCCCGGACGTGCATCCCGAGATAGAGGAAGTTGCCGTCCCCCTCGCTCGGTATGCCGGAACGAATCTCGACGAGCCATTCGGAGGAGGAAACCGGCCGGAGAGCGGCTGGTCGGTGTTCCTCCCTTTCCGGCGCGCGTGACATCACTGACTGGGTCATGAGACCTCCAGGCCTACGGTTCTTCGCGGTGGAGCAGCCGTTCGCGCGGCCGCCGGAACGGACACGGAGGCGGTCTACGCTCTCAGGTCCGGTTCCTCGGCGAGGAACTTCTCCACCACCGCGTTGAAGGCCGCCGGGTTCTCGAGGAACGGGAAATGCGAATTCGCCGCCTCGGAGGTGAACACATGGATTCGGGCGCCGGGAATCTGGCGGGCGATGAAGCGCTGCGACTCGGGGTTCACATGGCTTCCCTCGCAGCCGATCACCAGGGTCGGCACATCGATCCGGGGAAGCACGTCGCGCCAGTCCTGGGCGCAGTGGTCGAACAGCAGGGGGACGCCGGCGTAGGCGGGCGTCGAGGTGATCTCCTGTGCGACGAAGGCGAGGATCTCCGGGTCCGGCTCGCCCGAGAACATGCCGCGCACGAAGTCGCCGCGGACCACGTCACCTCCGGGGGCCGCGAGCGCGGCGAGCAGTTCGAGGAGCTGCGACACGTCGAAGATGGCGCCGGACTGCTGCTGCTCCTCCCCGGTCGTCCAGGGGACGGCGGCGACGGCCGCCGGCTGGTCGACGGCGACGAGGCGGCGGATGCGTCCGGTGCCGTACTGGTCGATGAAGCTCCACCAGACCGAGACGCCCATCGACCACCCCAGGGCGTCGAACCGCGCCAGCCCGAGGTGGTCGACGAGTTCGAGCACATCGCGGGAGAACCGGGCGATGCGGTAGCCGTGCTTCGGCTTGTCGGACAGCCCGTGGCCCCGGAAGTCGACGGTGATCACGCGACGGCCGGGCGACAGGTTCTCGGCCTGGTGGCGGAACATCGCCTGGGTCTGGCCCCAGCCGTGGAGCATGACCAGGGGGATGCCCTCGCCACCGGTGTCCCGGTAGGCGAGGCGTATCCCGTCGGTGGTGATCAGTTCCTTCATGACCTCTTCCTTCCCTGGCCACGGGCCTGTGGTCATGCCCGCGCCGTCTCTCACATCTTCGATCACGGCCCTTCGCCGCCACCACCGCGCGCTGTAGGAATCGGGTCGCGGATCCTTCTCGCTTTGTCGAAGCGGCGAGGCCCGGCGGGGGACCGGTGGGGGCCGCCCGGGGACCGGTGGGGGCCGGCAGGGGCCGGCGGGGGATCAGGCGGCCCGGTCGTCCCCGGTGGCGAGGAGTTCCTCGATCCTGAGCCCCAGGTGCAGCGTGAGCCGGTGACCGCCGTCGTCGAGGTCGAGGCCGGTGATCTCCTGGATCTGGCGCAGGCGGTAGTAGAGCGAGGTGCGGTGGAGCCGCAGCGCCTCGGCGGTCCTGGGGATCGATCCGGCGTGTTCGAGGAAGCAGCGCAAGGTGTCCCGGAGCCGGTCGTCGCCGTGGGCCTCGTTCAGGGTGCGCAGTGGCTCGGGGACGAGGGAGGAGTTCAGCGCGTGCTCGGGGAGCTGGAGGAGCACGGCGAACTCGCCGAGCAGGTCCCAGTCGCCGATGCTTCGCAGCGAGGGGATCCGGCGCGCGGCCCGGGCCGCGACGAGGGACTGCTCGTACGACCGCCAGGCGTGCTGCAGGCCCGGGTGACGCCCGCCGACACCGATGACCGGAGCCGCCGACGGCTCCAGGAAGGTGGCGAGTTCGTCGAGGATGCGGGCCGACTGGGCGGCGACCTCGGGCGGGGTGGGAGGCCGCTCACGCACGTGGAGCAGGACCGCCCGGTCCTGGTCGACCGCGAGGGCGCCGTGCGCCGAACGTGTGTGCCGGAAGCCCTCCAGCGCCCCCCACAGAGCCGCTTCGCGTTGCCGCACGGGCTCCGTGCCGCGGCGCAGCTTGACCAGGGTGACCAGGACGTGTTCGGCCTCCCCGAGCAGCCCGAGTTCCACGGCCCGCCGGCGCGCGGCGGTGCGGGTGACGACGTTGGTGTCGACGAGTTCCAGGACCAGGGTCTGCTCGTCGGTCTTCCGGGTGTCGGCGCCGAGCTGCTCGACGTACATCTGGGCGGCCATCAGGCCGGCGGCCCGTCCGATGGCTTCGGTCTCCTTCGGTTCGAGCGTCATCTCGGGCGCCACCACCATGAGCAGCCCCAGGAGGTGTCCGCGCTCGCGCAGCGGCACGACGTAGCGGGGCAGGAGCCCGAGGTCGTCACGGCCCTCGATGAATCCGGCCCTGGGCCACTGGGTCACTCCTTGGGCGAGCACGTAGCGGATCGTCGCGTTGTCGGCACGGCCCTGGAGCAGCGTGCCGATGCGTACCGGGTCCTCGTCGCCGAAATGGCGACTCGTGCAGACCACCCGGACCAGCGGATCATCGATCGCGACGGACCGGCCGAGCTGCTCCGCGAGTTCGTCGACGAGCGCCTGGAGTCCAGGGCTGCCAGGGCGGGCTCGCTGGAGCCTTGCGGTCATGCGCTGTTCCTCTCTCGACCAACTGTTCCCCGCGGAACGCTTCCTTTCCGCAGCTGTTGATCATTTTGAGGAGACGGCGATGTCCGCACATCGCATGAAGGGTCCATAGGTACGGCGCCGACAGGGGATGCGAAGCGATCACTCTCCGCTGTCGCGCCTCTCCACCAGTCGGGCCAGCTCCGCGCGGGAGGCGATGTCGAGCTTGGTGTAGGCGCGGCGCAGGTGCGAGCCCACCGTGTGGGGCGACACGGAGAGCTCTGCGGCCACCTGCGGGTTCGTCAGCCCCTGGGCCACGAGCCGCGCCACCCGGAGCTCGGACGCCGTCAGCTCGGGCCATTCCTTGGCCGATCCGGCCGGCGAGGGGCGTCGGCGCACTCCGGCGGCCCGCAGGCGTCGACGGACCCGCGCGACGTGCCGCTCGGCGCCTGCCTGGCCGTAGAGCACGAGCGCCTTGTCCAGGTACGGCACCGCCTCGGGCCTGCGGGTGGTCGCGAGCTTGCGTCCGACGTCCTCCAGTGCCGACGCCCGGGCGATCGGGCGTGAGCACCCCTCGTACAGCCGGGCGGCGTGCCGGAGGTGCGCCAGATCGTTGTCGAGCAGCCCGCGGGCGTGCGCGGCACTGGCGGCGAGGATCGTGAAGTCCGGGTTGCGCGCGGCTCGCCGCTCGGCCACCTCGACGGCCGGGGCGGCCCGGTCGGATGCGCCGGCGCGCAGGGCCATGCGGACGAGGGCGGGAGTGTCCATCGGGTCGACCGGGCTCACCAGGGCCGGCCGTTCCTCGGCGAGCGCCGCCAGCACCTCGTGGAGTTCCGCCAGGGCCCGGTCGGGCCGGCCGTCGAAGTCCGCCAGCTGTACCAGCATCCAGGCACTGACGCTACGGGCGAGCGGTGCGCCCGTACCCCGCACGCGCCGCGCCTGCGCCGCGCACCGCTGGGCGGCTTCGCGGTCGTCGGTGTGGATCGCCACTCGCGTCAGCGTGTACAGGAGCATGAGTTCGGCGAGGTCTCCGCCGTCGAACGCACCCCTCATGTCGGCGGCGGCTTCCGCATCGGCCCGGGCTTCCGCCAGCCGCCCGGCGTCCAGGAGCGCCCGGGCGCGGTGCATGAGCCACATGCGTGCGGCCGCCGCCCGGCCCCGGTGGCGGGTGTCGTGGACCCCGGCCTCGGCGAGCGCGAGCGCCTCCGCGGTGCGGCCGGCCACGGTCAGCAGCAGGCACTGCCACAGCGCCTCCGGAATCCAGACCGAAGGGGTGATGCCCAGTCCGGCCGCCAGGGCGGCCGCCCGGCTCGCCCGGCGGAGCGCCTCGTTCCAGTCCATCCGGTAGAAGCACAGGGCCGAGTCGACCACCATCATGGTGGCCTGGGCGATGCCGTCCCGGGCCGCATCGGTGGCCTCCCGCGCCTCGGCAGCGGTCTGCTCCGCACCCTCGGGGTCACCCGCCAGCGACAGGCCCAGGCACAACAGGGCGAGCAGCCGGGCCCGCAGTGCGGCCGGGATCCCGGGCAGCGCCGCCCCCGCGCGGGCCTGGCGGACGGCCTCGGCGAAATCGAAGTGACTGGCGAGGCGCGCCATGGCGAGGCGTATTCGCGCCTCGTCGTCGGGCCCGAGACCACCGGCGGCCAGGGCCGACGTCCCCAGGTCGTGTGCCTGGGCCGGTTGCCCCATCTGCCAGAGCAGCGGGAGCGTCTCGGCGATGACCCTCGGCCGTTGCGCCGGGTCCTCCATGGTGAGTTCCAGGGCTCTGAGGCTGAGCTCCGCCGCCGCTCCGGGCGCGGTGGCCGCGAGATCGGCCGCGGCGGCACGCAGCCGTTCGACGGCCGTCCGGTCGCCGAGCCGCCCACCCACGGGCACCGGCGCGCGCGCCGTACGCGCCGGTGGCACCTCGGCGGCATGACCCCGCAGGGTGGCGCGCAAGGTGGGAGGGAGACCGGCTTCCACGGCCTCACGGACCAGCTCGTGGCGGAACTCCAGACGGTCGTCCCTTTCGACGAGCAGACCGGAGTCGAGGGATTCCTGGACGGCGCCGATCAGCGCCGCCGGTGATCTGCCGAGCAGCTCGGCCAGCAGGTCCACGGTGACGGGGCGTCCCACCGCGGCCGCCGTCTCCACGAGTTCGCGGGCCGGGGCGGGAAGCCGGGTCAGCCGGCCCGCGACGGAGGGCAGTCGCGGCAGGGGGAGGGATCCGGCCGACAGTCGGGCCGTGCCGTTCTCGATCGTCACCAGCCCCTCGTCCCGTATCGCGTCGAGCAGGTCCTTGAGCAACTGCGGTACACCCTCGGCGCGGCGCACGACACGGAGGACGCCCGAGTCGGGAACCGCGCCCAGGGCGTCCTCGGCGATCCGGGCGACCGCCGCGTCACCGAGCGGCCCCAGGACCAAGTCGTGCGCCCCGGCCTGCCGGATCCTGTCCAGCGTCGTGCGGACCCGGGGAGGCACGCTCCCGCGGCGTACGGCGACCAGCCACAGGATCGGGTGCGGCGCGAGTGCGGCCGCGAGGGTGTGGAAGGTGAGGAGCGTCAGTTCGTCGCACCACTGGAGGTCGTCGAGGACGATGAGCAGCGGCCCGCTCCGAGCGGCCTCCCGCAGGCGGTCCCCCAGTTCCTGGAGCAGCCAGAACCGTTGGCCGGGCGTCGCGGCGAGGTCCCGCAGCCGGTCGGCGCCCGCGAGCGGTTCCTCGCCCGCGAACAGCCCGTCCAGCAACGGGCTGAGCGGCACGAACTGCTCGTCGGGGTCGGCGCCACCCCGGAACGCCCTCGTCCCGCGCCGTTCCGCGGCGGCCGAGGCCTCCACGAGCAGCCTCGACCTGCCGATTCCCGCGGGGCCTTCGACGAGGACGATCCCGCCTGCCCCCCGGGCGAGGGCGTCGAGCCGCGCCTCGACGAACGCCAGTTCCTTCTCCCTGCCGCGGACCGGGGTCCCCCCGCCCTCGACGTCCTCGGGGAAGGGCCATGTCGTCAATCGGTTCACACTCACTCCGCCGGCCGGGGCCGCACGGGACGAGAGCTGTCCACATGCGGTACGGCGGATCAGTATGCGGCACGGCTGGTCCGCCCGGGCAGGCGGCGCCTCGGAGCGACCGGCTTCAGTCGAAGCGCAGGTCGGCGAGCTGCCGTTCGAGGGCGGTGACGTCGTCCTCGGGTTCGGCCCGGGTCGGGCGGTCGGCCAGGAGCGCGGCCAGCTCGCCGCCCGCGCGGCGGATGCGGGCGGGCAGGCCGTCCGCGTACTGGTCTCCTCCGGATCCCCAGTCCGCGGACGCCGCGTAGACCGCGGTGGGGACGACGGTGGCGCGCAGGTACGCGAAGAGCGGTCGCACGGCGTGCTCCAGGACGAGGGAGTGGCGAGCCGTACCGCCGGTGGCCGCGATCAGGACCGGTGTGCCGGCGAGGGCGTCCGGGGCGATCACGTCGAAGAAGGACTTGAACAGGCCGCTGTAGGAGGCCGTGAACACGGGGGTGACGACGATCAGGCCGTCGGCTCCCGTCACCGCGTCGATCGCGGCGGCCAGGCGCGGTGCCGGAAAGCCGGTCAGGAGGTGGTTGGCGACATCGCCGGCCAGTTCGCGCAGCTCCACGACCTCGGACGACACGGCTCGGCCCTGGACGGCGAGTTCGTCGCGGACCGACTCGGCCAGCCGGTCCGCGAGCAGGCGGGTGGAGGAAGGGGTGCTCAACCCCGCGGAAACGGCGACCAGCCTCACGCGGCGCCCACCTCCCGCGCGGTCGCGGCGGCCGTGACCCGTGCCGCGTGGGTGGGGGCGTCCGGCACGTCGTCCGGACGTCCGACCGCGAACTCCCTGCGCAGCACGGGCACGACCTCCTCGCCGAGGATGTCGAGCTGCTCCAGGACGGTCTTGAGGGGCAGACCCGCGTGGTCCATCAGGAAGAGCTGGCGCTGGTAGTCGCCCACGCTGTCCCGGAAGGACAGGGTCCGTTCGACGACCTGCTGGGGAGAGCCCACGGTCAGCGGGGTCTGCTCGGTGAACTCCTCCAGCGACGGGCCGTGGCCGTAGACCGGCGCGTTGTCGAAGTAGGGACGGAACTCCCGTATCGCGTCCTGCGAGTTCTTGCGCATGAAGACCTGGCCGCCCAGCCCCACGATGGCGTCCTCCGGACGGCCGTGGCCGTGGTGGGCGTACCGGCGCCGGTACAGCTGGACCATGCGCCTGGTGTGGTCGGCGGGCCAGAAGATGTTGTTGTGGAAGAAACCGTCGCCGTAGAACGCGGCCTGTTCCGCGATCTCGGGCGACCTGATCGACCCGTGCCAGACGAACGGCGCGACGCCGTCCAGCGGCCGCGGTGTCGACGTGAAGGCCTGCAGGGGCGTGCGGAACCTGCCCTCCCAGTCCACCACGTCCTCACGCCACAACCGGCGCAGCAGCGCGTAGTTCTCCCTGGCGAGGTCGATGCCCTGGCGGATGTCCTGGCCGAACCAGGGGTACACCGGTCCGGTGTTGCCACGCCCCAGCATGAGGTCGACCCGGCCGTCGGCCAGGTGCTGGAGCGTCGCGTAGTCCTCCGCGATCTTCACCGGGTCGTTGGTGGTGATCAGGGTCGTGGCGGTGGACAGGACCAGCTTCTCGGTGCGGGCGGCGATGTGTCCGAGCAGGGTGGTCGGGGACGACGGGACGAACGGGGGGTTGTGGTGCTCCCCGGTCGCGAAGACGTCAAGGCCGACCTCCTCGGCCTTGAGGGCGATGGCGACCATCGCCTTGATGCGCTCGTGTTCCGTCGGGACGCGGCCGTCGGTGGGGTCGGGTGTCACGTCCCCGACGGTGAAGATGCCGAACTGCATGGTGCTTCTGCTCTCCTGAACCTGTCTGGATGCGGTGGTCGCGGGCCTCGTGGCCGGAGGAGTCCTGATCGTCCGGCGCCGGCGCCCGCGGCGGCCGGACCTCCGGCTGCCGCGGGCGGGGGCTCACCGCGGGTGGGGGGCTCACTGCGGGTGGGCGGCCCGGAGCGGCCTCACTTCGCCAGGAACGCGAGGAGCGCGGCGTTGACCTCCTCCGCGTGGGTCCACAGCAGGCCGTGCGGGGCGCCGTCGATCTCGACGTAGTCGGCGGACGGGAGCGCCTTGTGGAAGGGACGCGCGGTGTTCTCGGCCGGGAGGATGCGGTCGGCCGTGCCGTGCAGGATCAGGGCGGGGACATCGACGGCCGGGATGTCGGCGCGGAAGTCGGTGTACCAGGTCGACGGCGCCGCCGAGGCCGCGAAGGAACCGCCGGCGGCCGCGGTGTTCCAGCTGTTGCGGACGGCCTCCTCGCTGATGCGCGTGCCCAGGTTCTCGTCGAGGTTGTAGAAGTCGTTGAAGAAGGCGGTGTAGTAGGCGTAGCGGTCGGCCTTCACCGCGGCGACGATGCCGTCGAAGAACTCCTGCGGGGCGACACCGTCCGGGTTGTCGTCGCTCTTCAGCAGGCAGGGCTCCAGCGAGGCGAGGAAGGCGACCTTGGCGACGCGGGCGGTGCCGTACGCGGAGACGTAGCGGGCGACCTCGCCGGTGCCCATGGAGAAGCCCACGAGGACGGCGTCGTTCAGGTCGAGGGTCTCCATCACGGTGTTCAGGTCGGCCGCGAAGGTGTCGTAGTCGTAGCCGGTCGTCGGCTGGGAGGACCGGCCGAAGCCGCGGCGGTCGTAGGTGATGACGCGGTAGCCGGCGTCGAGGAGCGCGGCGCTCTGGCGCTCCCAGGAGTGGCCGTCGAGGGGGAAGCCGTGGATGAGCACGACCGGCCGGCCGGTGCCGTGGTCCTCGTAGTAGACCTCGACGGCGGTGGTGTTCTCCTGGCCCACGGTGATGTACGGCATGGCTGTGTCTTCCTCGCTTCGGTTCGGCTGGTCCGCGCGTCGTCGCGGCGCGGAATGCCGTCACGCTATGGCGGGGGAGGCGCCGCCGATTGTCGTGCGGCGCCCCGGGCCTTGCCCCCGGGCGCAGAGTGCGCGGACAGGGCCGGGCCAGCCGCCTCGACTTCGGCCTGCGCGAGTACCAGCCGGGTCAGGTGGACCCTGGAGTTCACCGAGAGCTTGCGGAAGATCGACGTCAGATGCGTGCTGACCGTGTGCGGAGACACGACCAGGGCGGCAGCGGCGGACCGGTTGGTGTGTCCTGCGGCGATGAGCCGGGCGACCTTGCGTTCCGAAGCGGTGAGCGCGCCCCACCCCTGGCTGGGACGGAGGCGGGCCGGACGCCGGCCGGAGCCCGTCACGGCCCGGTCCAGTTCCGCCCGGACCCGGTCGGCCGCGAAGCCGGCCCCCGCGTGGGCGTACGCCTCGTGGGCCCACGTCAGGGCGGGTATCGCGGCGGCGTCTCCTACGGCCGACAGCGCGCGGCCGAGGTCGGCGCGGGCCGCCGCGAGGTGCAGCGGCCGGGGCCCGTTGAGAAGGATCCGGACGGACCGTTCCAGGAGGCCGGGATCGGCGTTCACCAGTGCCGCCGTGTGCGTGGCCGTCCCCTGTGCCGTCGGCACGGCGGGGTTGTGGGAGGCGTAGTCGGCCGCCTGGGCCGCGAGGTCCACGGCCAGGGCCCGGTCTCCGGCCCGCAGGGCGATCTGCACGGCCTCGACGAACCGGGTGCGCAGGAGCCTCCAGCGGACGAAGGGGTGGTCCCGCTGGGCGGATCGCAACCGTTCGGCCGCCGCCGCGTGGTCGCCGTCGGTGTCGGCGAGGAGGGCCTCCAGGTACTGGTGGGCGGCGTGGTTCCCCGGGTTCGGCCGGCCGGCCACCGCCGCCCTGACCACCTCGACGTGTTCCTCCGCGGCCTCGCGATCGCCACGCAGCAGTGCCAGCCAGCCCCGGTGGACGCGAATGTTGACCAGGTTCGCGGGCACCTGGATGTCCGCCTCCAGCCGCTCGGTGGTGACGAGGTCGGCCTCCGCGTCGTCGAGCCGCCCGAGCCCCAGATTCAGGCTTCCCTGCGCCCACATCAGCATCGCGGGTCGCAGCGGGTCGTCGCCCGCCGTCCGCAGCAGGTGCCGGGCCGTGTCGAAGTCGTCCAGGTGGACCCGGGCGACGACCTCCTCGGGCAGGAACGCCGCGTCGAACGCGCTGAGCGCCGTGTGGTGGTCGACGGCGGACGCACACTCGCCCGCGTTGAGGGCGATCTCGCCCAGGCCCCACAGCGCGACGACGCGGGCCTCCCGGTCCTGCGCGCACTCCGCCTCGGCGAACGCCCGTTCCGCGGTCCCGCGAGCGCTGCCGAGGTCGCGGCCGCGGGACTGGGCGAGCGCGAGCCGCGCGGTCAGCCGGGCGCGGACCGCCGGGTCGGTGACGACGCCCAGGGCGGCCGTCGAGCGGCGGGACAGCTCGTGGATGTCGTCGAGGTGCCACAGCGTGTCCCCGAGGACCGACTGCAGACGGGCGAAGACGTCCAACGGGGGCTGCCGGGCCAGGAGGACGTCGCCGATCTCCCGCGCCCGGGTGTACCGGCCCGCACGGGTGAGGGCGGTGATGGCCCGTTCACCCACGTCGAACTCCGCGGGATCGTGGGGCGGCACCAGTTCCATGGCGCGCACGGACAGATCGGCGGCGAGGTCGGGCATGACGGTGAGCACGTCCGAGGCGGCGCGGCCGAGCAGCCGGATCGCCTCCCGGTCACCCGGTTCGGCGCTCTTGAGCAGGTGCGGGACCGCGTCGGCCGAGGTCCGGCCCGCCGCGACGAGCCGACTCGCCGCCTCCCGGTGCAGTGCCCGCCGCGCGGAGGGCGCGAGGTCGGCGTAGACCGCCTGCCGGAGCAGATCATGGCGGAACACGAGGCGTTCGCCGTCGTCCTCGACGAGCCCGGCGCCGATCGCCTCGTGCAGTTCGCCGATGAGGCCCGAGGCCGGCTTGCCGCACAGGGCGGCGGCGTCGGCGAGGTGGAAGGCGCGGCCCAGGACCGAGCCGATCCGCAGGAATTCGAGGGTGCCCGGTCGGAGCGCGGACAGCTTGCCGCGGACCCCGAGCACCAGCCGCTCCGGCGGCTCGGCCCCGTCCGCACCCGACGCCGCGATGCCTTCCAGCACCTCCACCGCGAGGAAGGGGTTACCGCCGGCCGTGTCGAGCAGCCCGGTGACGCGATCCGGTACCGTCCCGCCGAGTACGTCCCGCGCCACCTCGGCGAGCGCCGCACCGGACAGCGGCCGCAGCGCGAGCGTCGCCGTCCGGGTGGCGCCCCCGCGCAGGTCCGGGTTCTCCCTTCCCGCGAGCAGCCAGAGGACCGGGGAGGCCAGCAGCCGTGCCGGCATGACGTTCAGTGCGAAGCGGCTCAGCGGATCGGTCCACTGGACGTCGTCGATCGCGATCAGCGCGGGCGCGCCCGTCGAGCGCTCCTCGATCAGCCGGGCCAGCCGTTCCACCAGCCAGACCCGCTGGTCGTGGTGGCCCGCGAGGTGCGCGAAGTCCTCCGCGGCCAGCAGCGGCGGGTCGCCGTGCAGCAGGCCCGAGGCCAGCGACGCCAGCGGTGCCAGCTCGTGCAGTTCCTCGGCGCGCCCCCGGCTGACGGTGAACCCGCTGGCGCGTGCGATCGAGACGGTCTCCTCCAGCAGGGCGGTCTTCCCGATCCCCGGCTCGCCGAGGAGCAGGGCCATCCCACTGCCGTCGCCGTCGCGCACCGCCTCGACCATGGCGCGCAGCTGTTCCAGCTCGGCTTCCCGGCCGCGCAGACCCGGCCGGCTCAGCCGGGCGCCCGTGCTCGTCTCCTCCGGTGTCATCCCTTGACGGACCCCGCGAGCAGACCCCGGGCGACGTGCCGCCGGAGGAGGAGGAACACGAGCAGCGGGACGAACGCCGACACGAACGCCCCCGCGGTGAGCCGCTGCCACTCGTTGCCGCGCGTCCCGGCCATGGCCGCCAGTGCGACCGTCACCGGAGCGGTCCCGGCGGTCCCGCCCGACAGCGTCATCGCCACCAGCAGGTCGTTCCACACCCAGATGAACTGGACGACCGCGAACGTCACCAGGACCGGGCGGGCCAGCGGCAGGACGATCCGGAGCAGCAGCGTCGCGTGCGACGCGCCGTCGACCCGGGCCGCTTCGATCAGGTCGCGGGGCAGTCCGGCCAGGAAGTTGTGGAGGAGGAACACCGCGACCGGCAACGCGAACACCGTGTGGGCGAACCACACCTGGCTGAACCGAGCCGCTCCGGTGGCGTTCCAGGCGGGCAGGAACAGCCATCCACGGGAGAAGAGCCGCAGCAACGGGACGAGCACCATCTGGAGGGGCACGATCTGGAGCGCGAAAATGCCGACGACGAGCGCGTCGCGCCCCCTGAAGTCGATCCACGCCAGGGCGTACGCGGCGAGGAACGCCAGGACGAGCGGGAACAGCACCGAGGGCAGCGTGATGACGATCGAGTTGACGAGGTGGTCGGCGAGCCGGCCCGACGCGTTCCCGGTGCCGAACAGCACCTCGCGGTAGTTGGCGAGCGTGAGGTGGGGCGAGCCGAACACGGTCCACCAGCCGGTCGTCTTGATCGCGGCCTCGGGACGGAACGAGGAGAGGAACAGACCGAGCGTCGGCACGGTCCACAGGATCGCGATCACCACGGCGGCCAGCGAGAACACGCGGGAGGACAGCCGCTCCCGGACACCGCGCACGCCACGCTCCCCGCTCACGCCGTTCACGCCGCGCTCCGCTGCGCACGGACCTTGTAGGCCACGACCGGGGTGACGAGGAGGAAGAGCAGCACCGCGAGGGCCGCGCCGTGGCCGGTCCGGCCGTAGCGGAAGGACTGGTCGTACATCTCGTGGGCGATGACACCGGTGTCGAACTGCCCGGCGGTCATGGTCTTGACGATGTCGAACGCCTTGAAGGTGCCGATCACCTCGGTGAGGACGACGACCAGCAGCGTGGGTCTGATCGACGGCACGGTGATGTGCCGGAAGATCTGCCGCGGTGACGCGCCGTCCAGCCGGGCCGCCTCGACGATCTCGCCGGGAACCGCCGTGATCGCGCCCGCCAGCAGGAAGGCCGCGAAGCCCGCCTGGCTCCACACCATCGCCACGATGAGGAACAGGATGTTCCAGGGGGAGTCCACGAGCCACTGTCTCGGCTCGCCGCCGAACGCCACGACGAGTTCGTTCAGCAGCCCGATCTGCTCCGCGCCGGCCGGCCGGTAGGCGTAGACGAACTTCCAGACCAGGCCGGCGCCGACGAACGAGATCGCCATCGGCAGCAGGACGAGGGACAGGGCGAGCGCCCGGAACCGCGCCCGTACGACGGCCGCGGCGTAGAGGAGACCGATCCCCGTCACCAGCGGGGGCACGAGCACCACCCACGCCAGGGTGTTGCGGAGCGCGATCAGCGCCTCGGGGTCGGTGAACATCCACACGTAGTTGTCGACGCCGACCCAGGTGTCCCCTTCGTCGCCCATGAACGACAGGCCCAGGGTGTGCAGGCCGGGCAGCAGGAGGCCGACGGTGAGCAGCAGCAGGGCGGGGGCCAGCAGCAGGAAGGCCGCGCCCCGCCGCCGTACCGGCCCCCGGTGCAGCGCCAGGAGGATCAGGCCGACCACGGCCGAGAACGCGGCGACGCCCTGGAGAAGGTGGGCCAGCTTGGGTTGCTGAGCGACGACGTCGAACGGCATCAGTGGCTCGGCCAGGACCGTTCGACGGCCGCCGCCACCGATTCGGTGTCCTTGCCGCCGATCCAGTCGACGGCCCCCTTCCAGAACGTGCCCGCGCCGACTGCCGCGGGCATCTGGTCGGAACCGTCGAACCTGAACTGTGTCCGGGGATCCTGGAGCAGCTGGATCGAGAGCTTGTCGATCGGGCCGGCGGCGTCGGCCGGATCCACTCCCTTGTTCGCGGAGACGAAGGGGCCCTTCTTCATCCGCGCGTCGGCGAAGTCGGCGCTCGCCAGGTATTCCCGGAAGGCCCGCACCTCGGGGCGGTCGGAGAATGCCGCGGCGAACGTCCCTCCGCCCAGGACGGGCTTGCTGGTGGTGTCCGCCCCCGGAAGGAGGAAGGCGAACACGTCCCCGTCCGGTCCGATCCGGGTGCCCTTCGGCCAGTGCTCGGCGTAGAACGACGCCTGGCGGTGCATCGCGCAGTCGCCGGAGAGGATCGGCGTGCCGCCGTCCTGGTAGGAGATCGAGGCCATCGAGCGGGCCGGTCCGTAGCCGCCGTTGGCATAGCGGTCGTTCTTGAGGACGGACCCCACCGTGTCCATGGCCCGGATCACTCGCGGGTCGTTGAACGGGATCCGGTGGGAGACCCACTGGTCGTAGACGTCCGGCCCCTGCTGGCGGAGCAGGACGTCCTCGATCCAGTCCGTCACGGGCCAACCGGTGGCCTCGCCGGATTCGAGGCCCGCACACCACGGTTTGACCCCCGATGCGGCGACCTTCTCCGTCAGGTCCATCAGTTCGGCCCAGGTGCGGGGGACGGTCAGCCCCCTGTCGCGGAAGAGCTTCGGCGAGTACCAGACGAAGGACTTCACGTTCGCGACCAGCGGAGTGCCGTAGAGGGTGCCGTTCACGGTCGCGTAGCTGTTCCAGTCCGCCGACCAGCCCTGTTCGGCCAGGGAGACGAGCTCCGCGCTCGCGGGTTCGAGCTTTCCCCCGCGCGCGAAACGTTCCAGGAGCCCGGGCTGGGCGAAGAACGCCACGTCGGGAGCGTGGCCGCCCTCGACCCGCACCTGGATCTGGGCCTCGAACTCCCCGTTCCCCTCGTACTGGACGTCGATCCCCGTGCAGGCGGCGAAGCCGGCCCAGGTCTCTTCGAACAGGTCTGCTTCCCGGTCCCGGCTGGGCGCGTAGACGGTGACGTGGGTTCCAGGGTGGCTGCCGTACCGCGCGTACGGCCCGCAGTCCCCGGCCTCGCCGGACGAGGAAGCGCTGGGAGGGGCGACACATGCGGCGGCCGTGACGACGATGGCGATAACGGCGAGCGCGAGCCTCGCGCCGAACCTCATGGCTGTGCTTCCTCCGTTCGCCCGCCGAGTGTTCCCGGGGGCGGACCGAAGCTATCAGCGTTCGAACATAATCAACCAATCGTTCGAGGTCAGAGGCTCGTGCGCCCGTGCCGAGCCCCCACCGGGGGTGGGCTCGGCACGGGCACGGGCACCGGCGGCACGGGCGGGTCAGCGGGTGACGGACCGGGCCGCGTCCTGGATCAGTGCGGCCACGGCCTCGGGCCGGGCGAGCATGACCAGGTGCGAGGATTCGACCTCGACGGTGGTCATGCCGGCCCGCTCGTAGCCGTAGCGCTCCACGTCGGGGTTGATGGTCCGGTCGGAGGTGGCGACCAGGCCCCACGACGGCTTGCTCTTCCAGGCCGCGACCGGGGCTGCCTCCGAGAAGGCCCGCGCGGCCAGGGGGCGCTGGGAGACGGCGAGCACCGCGGCGAGTCCGGGGTCGACGTCGGCGGCGAAGAGGGCGGGGAACCGCTCGACATCCACCGAGACGTCGGTGCCGGCCTCGGTGGATCCGGCCACGGGGAACGGCGTGAAGACGAGCGCGTCGGCGAGGCCGGAGTCGGGGAAACGCCCCTGCAGCTCGCCCAGGCTCTCGCCCTCCTCCAGCGCGTAGCCCGCCAGGTAGACGAGTGCCTGGACGTTCTCCTCCACGCCGGCCAGGGTGATGACGGCGCCGCCGTAGGAGTGGCCGACCAGGACGACGGGGCCGTCGACGGCACGGATCACCGAGGCGATGTACGCGGCGTCTTCCACCAGGCCGCGGTTGGGCACCGCGGGAGCCACTGCCTTCAGGCCCGCGGCGGTCAGCTCCGGGATGACGCGGGCGTAGCTGGAGGCGTCGGCGAAGGCGCCGTGGACCAGCACGACGGTGGGTTCGGCGGATCGGGACATGGGGGAGCTCCTGTTCGGTCGTGGTGACGGTGCGGTTGCGGTGTTCATGGGCGCGGGACGGTCAGAGCGTTCGTCGCACGCCGGCCTGGCGTTCCAGGTTGCGGAGCTGCACCGCGAGGCCGCCCTCGACAGCGTTGCGGGCCGGCCCGCTGCGGCCGATGGGCAGGACCTCCTCACTGCGCATGTCCTCCAGCATCAGGGCGAAGGCCGTGTACATCGCGACGATCGCCACCAGGAGGCCGAGGGCACCCGACGTGCGGGTGAGCCACTCGGCGCCGGTGAGACCTGACAGACCGGTGGTCGCCCAGCGGGGCAGGGAGACCAGCACGACGAGCCACAGCGCGCGCTTGGGCCGTGTCACGGCGGTCATCAGCGCCCCGAAGACCAGGAGCGCGAGGTTGAAGACGCCCAGCACGCGCAGACCGTCGGCCGAGCCGCTGAACATGACGAGCGCGTAGGCCAGCCAACTGCCGGCGAAGACGCCCATCAGCGTCGCCGCGATCACGTCCCGGGCGCCGAACGCCAGGATGCTCACCAGGAACTGCAGCGCGAAGGCCGGCAGCACGCACAGGGCGACGGCGCCGCGGGCCTCCGTGTCGAAGAGCCCGAGCTGCATGCACCCCGTCATCACGGAGGCGATCGCCACCGTGAAGAAGCCCAGCGGCATGGGGGAGGCGATGGGGCGGAGGTTGATCCGGGTCATCGACCGGAGGTCGGGTTCGAAGCGGCGTTCCGGGGGACCGTCCGGCCGGCTGCCCTGTACGTCGTCGGCGCCGCCGGTGGTGGAGGGGGAGGTTGTACTCATGCTGTGGATCTCCCGTTCGTGCCTGTCCTCATCAGCCTTGTACCAGGGGGGTGTCCACGAGGTGTTCGGCCAGGAACCACACCTGCGCCTCGCCGGGGCGGATGACCTCGGAGACGAGCAGGTCGGTGCTGCCCTCGTCGCCCTCCGCCGAGATCCGGGCGGCGGCGTCCCGCGCGTCGATCAGGATCCGCTCGTGCGCGTCGAGGAGCCGCGACAGCATGACGGGGACCTTCTCCACACCGTTCGGCGGTCGCGGAATGGCCGTCAGCTCCGCGACGTGGCGCGGGTCCGCGACCGCGACACCGCCGAGGCTCTGGATTCGCTCGGCCAGCGCGTCCACGACGGCCAGCTGGGCTTCCGCGTGCTTGTCCAGCATCAGGTGGAGCGAGTAGAAGGTCGCCCCGCGCATGAGCCAGTGGTGCTTCTTGTAGAGGGAGTACAGGATCTGCGTATCGGCCAGCACGCGGTTGAGGCGCTGGCAGGCGTACATGCGGGTGTCGTGGCCGAGGCCGATCGGCAGCTGCTTCAGCGTGCCGAACGTCTGGGTCTCGCCGCCCTTCTGGTGCAGCAGCGGCTGACCGCCGCCGCGCGAGGGTGCGGTGGTGGATGCGGTGGTCGCGGTGGTCGCGGTTTCCATCGGTACTCCTGGTGTGGAAGGTGGGAGGGCCCGGCCGCCCGCGCGGGGGTCGCAGGGCGGCCGGACCCGGTCTGTGGCGGCTCGTGCTCAGCGGCCGCCGGGGGCCGCGGTCCGCGCCGCCGCCGGGGCCCGGCCGTGCAGTACGAGCCGGGTGAGCAGCCCGCTGCCGAGGCCGGCCACGAGGGCGACGGCGGCCCACCACAGCGGGTACGGAGTCAGGCCGAGGGCCGCGTCGAAGGACCACGCGCCGGGGCCGGTGGCGGCGAGAGCGGCGGCGGTGCCGATGAGGACGAGCGGGTACTCGTACCCGTCGTTCTGCACCCAGAGTCCGTGGTGCCACTTCACGGTGAGCGCGACCGTCATGACCCCGATGACGCCGGTCGCGGCGAGCGGGGTCAGAAAGCCGGCGGCGAGCAGCAGACCGGAGCCGATCTGGCCGCCGCCCGCCGCCAGGGCGGTGACGACACCGCCGCGGAAGCCGTCGGCGCGGAACTCCTCCGTCCCGCCCTCGAGTCCCTTGCCGCCCAGGTGGGAGCTGATCTTCTGCACGCCGTGTCCGGCGACGAGCAGGCCCGCCAGCAGACGAAGGATCAGAATGCCGGTGTCCACGGGCGTCAGCCCGCGGCGTGCGCGCCGATGACGCTCTGCGCGTACACGACGCCCAGGCCGTACGCGCCCGCGTGGGCCTTGACGATCTCCATGACCGCGCCGTACGTCTCCTGGCGCGCCCAGTCGCGCTGCAGCTCCAGGAGCACCTGCACCCAGGTCACCGGCACCGCGCCGGCGGCCAGCATCCGCTGCAGCGCGTGCTCGTGGGCGGCTGGGCTGACGCCACCGGAGGCGTCCGAGACGACGTACACCTCGTACCCCTGCTCCAGCGCGGAGAGCGCGGGCAGCACCAGGCAGACCTCGGTCCACAGACCGGCGAGGATGATCTTCTTGCGCCCGGTCGCCTTGACGGCGGCGACGAGGGCCTCGTCCTCCCAGGCGTTCATGCTCGTGCGGTCGATGATCTCGTGCTCGGGGAACACCTCGGCGAGCTGAGGCAGCAGAGGCCCGGAGAAGGACTCGGCGGCCACCGTGGTCAGGACGGCCGGCACGTCGAAAGCCCGAGCCGCCTTGGCGAGCCCCACGGTGCTGTTGATGATCGCGGTGCGGTCACCGCTGCCGGTGCCGAAGAACATCTGCGGCTGGTGGTCCACGAAGAGCATGACCGCGTTGTCGGGCGTGAGGAGGTCCGAGCTCGGGGCGGCCTGAACCTTGGTGATGTCGAACATGAGGGATCCCTTCGGAGCAATCGGTAGGGTGCTCACCGCAGTCGCGGCTTCGGCACACCCCGAAACTACGGTCGGATCGATCGGCCGAATCCTCCCTCTGTGCTCAGGAATTGGCACCACAGCGCACTGCTCCGCGCCAGGCGGGTGGCGCACTTCCCATCGGGTGCCGGTGCGTTGTCAGGACATCCGAGCCGGCTTCGGTTCCTGGTCTGAACGCCGTCAAGGGTCCTCGGGCCTGCCGGGTCGACACTCGTGACCGGGAAGACGTGCGCGCAGCTGTCGATCCAGGGCCCGCCCACCCGGGGATGCCCCTGCTCGGCAGATCGCGACCCGTCCCGAGTGCCCGTACCTCCACCGAACTCACCCTGGACGGCCGGCTCCTGCTCGGCGAGGACCGGTTCCTCGACATAGACGCGGGGGCCTCCCACGGTGCATCTCATCCGTGGAAGGCCCCCAAGCATGCAACCAGGTGTGCCGGCCGGACGGCTCACCGGTTCTCCCGCCTACTCCTGGCGATTCGCTTCCGGTCGGCCGCGACCGGGCAGCCGCAGCCCCTCGCTGGTCAGGAAGTAGAAGACAGGCAGCACGACGAACACGGCGAGTGCGACGACCGGGGCGGTAAGCGCGCCGACCGCGCCGGCGAGGAGATACGCCATCACGCCGGCCCACGAGCGGAGCCTGCCGTGAGCGACGTAGGAGGGTTCGACAGCGTGGTGCAGCAGTTCCGGGCGCCGGTCCAGATGGCCGTAGAGCACGATCCAGCTGCCGCACATGCCTGCCGCGATCCCGGCGTACAGCGCGACGGCCACGCGAGCGTCGCTGTCGATGACGCTGTTCTGCAGCGCGCCCGACAGCACCGCGGTGGGAAAGGCGAGCGCCGCAGTGGTGAAGAGCAGGAGGAGATTGGCCGCGTGCAACCCGCGATCCATGACACGTATCCGCACGAAGGCCTGATGGTGATTCAGCCAGATGACCGCCACATAGCTGAAGGAGGCGAGGTAGCCGAGGTAGACCGGCCACTGGCGGAGCAGGGCCCGCCCGAGTCCGCCCGGTTCGTGGGGCGGATCCGTGAGCCCGAGGACCAGGATGGTCACGGCGATGGCCAGCACGCCGTCGCTGAACGCCTCCGCACGGGCGGTCTCGGAGCGGGCGAACCCCCGCGGGAGGCCGTGGTCGTCCGTCATGTCGTTCTCTCCTCTGGTCCCGGCCGCACCACCCGATGAGCCCGAGGGGCGTTGTGCCACCGACGGCACGGCGGAGCGCTCTGGGCGGTTGGCCGCTGCTCGTCGACATCCACCGGGCCTCCGCCGGGGAAGGCGGAGGCCGCGGCGCGCCCTACGGGGCGAGTGGGGCATGGACCGGGCTGCACGGGCAGGCGAGGTCGACTCCGGTCGTCACCGTACGTCCGCCGGTCATAGCCGGCTGGTCCATCCGTGCCCCGGTTCTGGCCTGTGCGCGAACAGCCGCCGGAGGGCTTCACCCTCCGACGGCTGCGCCTACCTGCTCCTGCCGAAAACCTCATCCGCCCTGATCAGATCGCATGTTCGTACTCGTGGAGGAGGCCGGTGACGTCCGGGTTGAATCGCAGCACGGTCACTGGGGCGTTGAAGCGCCTGGCGATGGCGATGGCGATGGCGATGGCGATGGCGATGAGTCGTGCGCGTGCCTGCGGCGTGGCGTTCGTCGACTCGGCGACCGCACTGTGTCCGGTGGCGAGCCGGGCGACGATCCTGCGGTCACGTTCCTCGAAGGTCCGCCTGTCCGCCGCTTGGGATCCCGCCTCGTCGGGTGAGGTGCCGAAGAGTTCCGCGGCAGTGCACTGCTGGTCAAGAGCCGCAGCCCTGACGGAACATCAGTGAATCACGGGGTCGATTAGCGTGCCGACAGCGCGCCGTGGATGCTCGCCGTGTGCGGAAGCCGCTGGCCGGGCGGGCGCGCTGACGACCTGTCGTTACACGATCGAGGGATTCCCGCATGCTCACAATGAACGGACCCGGTGCGCTGGTACGCGTGCGCCGACGGCTGGTCGGCTCACTGGTCGCCCTGGCGCTGGCGGTCGGGCTCATGGGTATGACGCCGCCCGCGGCGCACGCCGACACGAACAACCGTCTCAGCAACATCAACTGGGAAATCAGCGACCTGAGCGGCGGCGGCGCTCAGGCGCACCAGCGGTACTGGGACGTGATCGCCCAGCTCCACTCGCTCAGCAGCCACGACTGGTTCAGGACCGACCTGGACGAGACCGTCGTGGCGGACAACGACCAGCTCATCCAGATCAGCCTGTTCCAGAGCGGCGCCTACCAGGGGGCCATCTACTTCTGGCCGCACAACCTGTACCTGGCCGGCTTCTACCAGGTCGGGGGCACGCACTGGGTCTTCAACGACGGCAACGCGTCGAGGGAGCGCTTCAACCGGGTGCTGGGCGTCCAGGCGAGCACCCTCCCCTGGTCCAGCAACTACAACGGCCTGCCCGGTGGTGACACTCGGTACAACCAGCAGATCAACGGGCCGAGGCTCGACAACGCCCTGCGGCAGGTCCGTCAGATCTCCGCTCTCCAGAACTCCGCCAGCGGGCGCGCCGTCCTGGCGGACTCCCTCATCATGATGATCCAGGCCACCTCGGAGGCAGCGCGCTTCGGGCGGATCTTCGACAACATCCGCGGCAACATCCGCGACCACGGTCTCGCCCAGATCGGCCGGGACAACGTCAACCTGGAGACGAACTGGGCCGGGATCTCGAACTGGGTCTACCGGGTCATGAACAATGCCGGCACCCCGCCCGTCGTTGCCGGTGGTCAGACGTTCTACACGTTGCAGCAGCTGATGCTGTACGTGGGCTACCTGGACCTCTACAGCGGGTCGCGTCCCCGCTAGCAGTGCTTTGTCGGGAGGCTTGTCGCATCGTGTCATCGGTAGTTCTTCGTTGGTAGGAGGGCCGGGGACCTTGCGTTGTGGCGGGGGTGGTCGGAGGAGTTCGCGGCTGAGGTGATGGCGCCCTTGGCCCGCTGTGATCAGCGGGCCAAGGGTGGTCTGTATCCGACCTCCTCCACACCGCGCTGTCGATCCTGGCCGACGAGGCGTACGACGACGCCGACGAGCTCGGCGACGGACGCCTGGTACCGGACGAGCACGAGGGCAACAACGGCCGCGGGCGGCCGGGGGCGGTGGAGTCTGCTCAGGAAGTCACTGCGGGAACGAGGTGGTCGAGTCCCTGCGCACTGCTCGTCGCGGCCTCGATCGAGCGCGGCAGCATGATGCTCTCGTAGGCGCGGACGGCGTCGTCGATGCTGGGTTCGGTGACGAGGGCGTGGGCGAGGTCGGAGCCGTCGAGCATCGCGAGATTGGCGCCCAGCCCGGCCGGGGGCATCAGGTGCGCGGCATCGCCGAGCAGCGTGACGCCGGCAACGTGCTGCCAGGTGTGCGGGGCGGGCAGGACGAACAGGGGCCGGTTGACGAACCCGCTGTCGCTGTTGCGCAGGATGTAGCGCAGGCTCTCGTCCCAGTCGTCGAACATCCTCAGCAGGTGCGCGCGTACGGCCCGCTGGTCGCCGAGGTCGATACCGGCGGCCGTGTGCCAGTCCTGCGGCGTGCGGAGCGCGATGTAGGCGCGGATGTGGCCGTTGCTGTTGCGCTGGGCGACCAGGGACCTGCCGGCGCCCTTCGCCAGCATCGATCCGTTGCCGACCAGCCGCGCGAGGTCGGGATGGCGGGTGTCGCAGTGGTCGAATCCGGTCTCGAGGAAGGTGACGCCGGTGTAGCGGGGTGCGGCGTGCGACAGGGCCGGGCGGACGCGCGACCAGGCGCCGTCGGCGCCGATCACCAGGTCGAAGTCCTCGGCGGCGCCGTCAGCGAACAGCAGTCGGCAGGTGCCGTCCGCGAGGGGGGTGACCGTGCTGACGGCGCGGTCCCATCGCACCGTGCCCTCGGTGAGTGAGTCCAGGAGCAGTTCGCGCAGTTGGCCGCGGTCGATCTCCGGCCGGCCGCCGGCGGCGGAAGGCCCCTGGTGCGCCAGGAGGGCGGCGTCGGTGAAGTCGAGCACGCGCCACTCCTCTCCTTCGGGGCGGGCGAGGGCGTGGAACGGGTCGAGGAGCCCCGCCGCCCGCAGGGCGGTCTGGCCGGTGTCGGCGTGCAGGTCGAGGGTGCCGCCCTGCGGGCGGGCGTCGGCGGAGGCCTCGCGTTCGAAGACGGTGGCGGAGCGGCCGTGTTGCTGCAGGACTCGGGCGCAGGCGAGGCCGCCCAGGCCGGCGCCGACGATCGCGATGCGGGGATCACGAGCAGAGTTCATGGGTGTGTCCCTCGGGAGGTGGGTGAGCCGCCGGGGGGCCGGCATCATCAAGAAAGCACACTCGCAAAATAAGCGCAATGACTAAACTTTCGAAGTCGCTGCATCTTGGGATATCATGGGCGAGTGACCGAACCGACCGGGCGCCGCGAGCGCAAGAAGGCCCAGACACGCCAGTCCCTGGCCGACGCCGCACTCGAACTCTTCCTCGACCGCGGCTACGACCAGGTCGGCGTCAAGGACGTCGCCGACGCCGCGGACGTCTCGGTAACCACCCTGTTCAAGCACTTCCCCAGCAAGGAAGCCCTGGTCTTCGACCAGGACGACGACCTCGAAGCGGCGCTCGTCGCCGCCGTGCGCGACCGCACCCCAGGCCAGTCGATCCCCCAGGCGCTGCGCGAGCACATCCTGCTGAAACAGACCCAGTTCGCCGTCCACACCACGGACCCGCGGTTCGCCGACTTCACGCGCATGGTGCAGGAGACCCCCGCGCTGCGCGACTACGCCCACCGCATGTGGACGCGCCACGAAGCGGCCCTGGCGCGAGCCATCACCGAGTCTGTCGGTGCCCCCGAGGACGACATCAGCTGCGCCGCACTGGCCCGTTTCGCCCTTGAGGCCCGCGGCCTCATCCTGCGGCACGCCGAGCCGAACCGCGCCGCCGACGAGGCCTTCGCATTGCTCGAACACGGCTGGGCGGGCTCCCACCCGGGCAGCTGACCCGCTCTGCGCGGAGCCCTGGTGTGCGTGGGCGCGTTACGCGCCTCACAGGTTCAACCTGAGTAACTACGCTGCCACGCAAGCCACCTGACCGGCGTCCAGCCGGACAGGTGGGCGGCACGCACTGCTCGGCCGGGTTGAACTTCAGCCGCCACGACCGCACCGCATGGTTCAGCGCGTTGCGCAGCGTCGAGACGACCCGGTACAGCGTGACCCGGCCCCGGCCGGCCCTGCGCTGTGCGGCCGTCCAGTCCTCGATCTGTTTCGGCCGAAGGTCCAGCAGCCGGCAGCGCCCGAACGCCGGGATCAGGTCTCTCTCCACGATGAGCATCAACTTCCCATGTTTTGAGCGCAGTTGAGCAACAGAAGAGCCGAGGCTCGGCCTCGGATGTCGACAATAGTCAAACCCCTTCACTGGGGGTCAAGGGGTCGCAGGTTCAAATCCTGTCGTCCCGACAGTGATGTCGGAAGGCCGCTGGCCTGGGAGCGATCCCAGGCCAGCAGCCTTTTTGTTGATGGGCCGACAGGTGGTCGGCGATTGTGGTGCCGTCGTCGTGGGTGCCGGCGACCGGGCCGTTGCCGGTCGGGGTCAGGTGCGGGTCAGGATTTCGGCGAGGCGGCTTACTCCGTCGGTGCCGTGGCCGAGGGCGATGGTGCGGCGGACCAGGCCCTCGGCGGCGCGCATCAGTCCGGACTCGATGCCGTGCGACTCGGCGGTGTGCACGACGTGGGCCATGGTGGAGACCGCCGAGGTGAGCGGGTTGATCGCGCCCGAGTAGCTGCCGCTGTCGAAGTCCTCGGCGAACTCGGCGAACAGCGGGGGCAGGATCGCACCGATTCCCTGGGCGAACGGCGCCAGGTCCCGCCCGGCGATGCCCTCGGCCTTGGCCAGCGCCAGCGCGTGCACGAAGCCGGCCATCGCCGTCCAGAAGATGTCCAGCAGGGCGATGTCGAAGCCGGCCGCCCGGCCGATCTCCTCGCCGAGGTGGGTGTGGGTGCCGCCGAGCGCCGCCAGCACCGGCGCGTACCGCTCGTAGAGGTCGGCGGGCCCGCTGTGGATGAAGACCGCCTCCGGTGTGCCGATGCTCGGGGCCGGCGTCATGATGGCGCCGTCCAGGTACCCGATGCCGTGCTGCGCCGCCCGGGCGGCCGTGGCCCGGGCGCGGTCCGGCGAGTCTGCGGTCAGGTTGACCAGCGTCCGGCCCTTGAGCGCGGCCTCCACCTCCTCGCGGTGCAGCACGGCGTCCGAGGCGTCGTAGTTCACCACGCAGATGACGGTCAGGTCGCTCGCGGCCACGGCCTCCTCGGGCGTGGTCGCGCTCACCGCGCCCCGGGCGACCAGTGCGGCGTCCCGGCCCGGGGTGCGGTTCCAGACCGTGGTGTGGGCGCCGGCGTCCAGGAAGGCGCCGGCCAGGGCGCGTCCCATCGGCCCGAGACCGAGCACGGTGACGGTGGGCCGGGTGAGGTTGGTCGACATACTTCATCTCCTGTAGACATGGTGGTGGACAGCGACGACTCCGGGGGGAAGAGATGACGCGCGGTCAGGCCGTGGACCCGAACGTGTGCGGGGTGACCGCCGTGGTCGCCGTGATCGACGGCAAGTGGAAGACATCTCTGCTCTGGCTGCTGGAGGCAGGCCCGCAGCGCCCCGCCGAACTGCGCCGACTGCTGCCCGGCCTCAGTGAGAAGGTCCTCACCCAGGCCCTGCGCGAGATGGAGTCCGACGGCCTGGTGCACCGCGAGGTGTACGACGTCCTTCCGCTGAAGACGGTCTACTCCCTGACCGACTTCGGCCGCCGACTCTCCGACGCGCTCGGCCCGATCTCCGACCTGGGCCACGAGCGGCTCGACCGGATGGCGGCCGAGCAGGCCGAGCAGGTAGGAGAGGTCGAACTGCCGGTCTCCTGACCTTTCGGTCATCTCCCTTCGTCCCCTTCTGGGCACCAGTCTCGTGGCGCTGCATGTGGCTGCCCAGTACGCACAAAGAAGTGGCTACTGGGTAGGGACGCGCTGGTCGCCAGGTGACGGGACCACACCGCCGATATCGTGGCTGTCCGGCCGGACGGACAAGGGGCCGGTACTTCCCTGGCCCGGTAGCGGTGCCAGGCGGACACGGCTCTCACCGTCCCGGGAGGGTCCGGGGGCACTCGGTCGGCACTTGGCGCCGGGCTCCAGGCCCTCACCGTCGGAGCCCGCCAGGTCGGATCGCGGGCCAGGCAACCGTTCTCGGACATGGCAGCAGGCCCTCGCCCGGGCTGAGCCGGAGCGTGGGCATCGGCAGCCGGTCAGGGACGGTGCGATTCGCCGCTGTCCGGCGCCGGGGCGATCGCGTCGGTCGGTGACGGCTGTCTGCTCGATGTCGCTGAGCTCCACGCAGGTGAGTTCAGCATGGCCGAACGGTGCGTCGCCCGCCGCGGCCACATCCTCGACCGGAACCGCGCGCAGGGCGGTAGGCAATCGTTCCGACAGGGCCGGTTCGTTGCCCGCGGCGCTCCTTCGGCACACTCGCGCGGATGCACGCGTGGGGCCGGTCGAGGAACGTGTCCCGTCCGGCGAGCACCGAGTAGCCGCCGACGCCCTTCCGGGTCGCCCTGGACGCGGGGCGGGAACGACGGTAGGCCCCCGAAGGCCGCCGTGGCGAGGTAGCGGGCGGACTCATCCACGTATACGGCGACGGCCGGGTTCTGGGGCTTAAGTCTCGATCTTGCCTGGACCCCCGGATCAGGCTGCAGGACACTGGGGGCGACGGTGGGCCCTCGCCGGGGGCCTGGTGGCACTGGGTTGCCAGTGGCGCTGGCCGCAGCCATCAGGGCCACGCGCAGCAGCTGCTGCCCGGAGACAACCCAGGCTGGCTGGAGAGGGCCTCTGCGAGCCTGCGGCCGGGAGTCCTGGTGGTCAGCCTTCCGGGACCCGGCCTCTGCGCTTCTCCGGGCGTGCCGCATGTGGCGGAGGTCGACCCCCGGGCGGCGAGAGCTGCGGCTCGGAGGATCGGACGGTCATTGCGGTGTGCTCGGTGCCAGGCCTCCGCGGTCGGCTGGTCCGCGCCTGTAAGGTCGTTTGAGCTGGCTGCTGATCCCTGCCAGCCGGGCAGGACTCGGCGATTCCGACCTCGCCATGTACGCGCACTCTTGACACGGAGGACTGATGCCGACCGCCGGCGCTCCCGACACCCTGGACTTGTTTGCCGGCCCCGGCGGCTGGTCCGAAGGCCTGCGCCGATACCACGGCCTCACTGACATTGGCATCGAGTGGGACGCTGCCGCCTGCCAGACACGGGCTGCCGCGGGGCATCCGACTGTCCGCGCGGACGTGGCCCAGATCGCAACCGCGCCCATGTTCGGCCGCATCCGCCGTCTGATCGCCTCCCCGCCCTGCCAGGCCTGGTCGCGAGCAGGCAAGCAGCTAGGACTGCAGGACCAGCCCCACGTTCACCAGGTGATCGACGACCTCGCCCGCGGCCGGGATACCCGTGCGGAACTGCTGGCGGAATGCCTGGATCCCCGCTCGCTGCTCGCTGCCGAGCCGATGCGCTACCTCCATGCCCTGCGGCCCGAGGACACTGTCATGGAGGAGGTACCCGACGCACTGCCGTTGTTCCGCCACTACGGGGAGATCCTCCGGGGGTGGGGCTACAGCGTCTGGTGCGGCAACCTGAACGCAGCGGACTTCGGTGTGCCGCAGAGCCGGCGGCGAGCGCTCCTCATCGCGTCCTGCGTGCGTACTGCCCAGCCCCCCGAGCCCACCCACACCGAACACGGCGAGGAAGGGAACCTCTTCGGCGAGTCCCGCGCCCGCTGGGTGTCCATGGCAGAGGGCGTTGGCTGGGGGGCCACCGACCGGCCCGCGCCCACCGTCACCGCTGGCGGTGGTAAGACCGGCGGCGCCGAGCCCTTTCCGACCCAGGCACGCCGCGCCCTGGACGTATCCCGGGAACGCGGTGCGTGGAAGAACCGCATCGCCGCGTCGGACGCAGCGCGCATCACCGTCCGGGAAGCCGGCGTGTTGCAGTCCTTCCCGGCGGACTACCCCTGGCGGGGAACACAGACGAAGCAGTATGAGCAGGCCGGCAACGCCGTCCCGCCGCTGCTAGCCGCGCACGTGGCTGCGGCGGCCTTCGGTCTGCCCCAGCCACAGGAGGAAGCAGCAGCAGCGGTGCTCTGACCAGTCCATTCCGTTCGACTTCATGAGACTGTGACCGTCTGCGTGCCGCTGGTTGGTGTGATTAGACGGGCGCGTCTTCAGGCTGGCGTCTCCGGCCTCCTGGACCTTGGCCTTCTTCCGTCGCTTGCGTGACTTGCGGCGCGCTGACGGCAGCTCGCCGTTTCCGGCCGTCCGGGCAGAACTCCCGCTACCGCTTCTGCCGTACCCCGCAATCGGCCCGGGGCGAGTTCCGCACGTTCCACTCCGGATAACCCGGACACGCAGGCAGGGCGACGGCTGGGTTGATGCCAGCCGCCTTGCTGAGGCTGTCTGTGCTTGATGCCAGACTGCAGCGCGTGACGATACAAGAGGGTCTGCCGTTCCCGAAGGACGCTGTTCAGGCTGGCATGCAGGAGTCGCGGGCGTTGGCAGCGAAGCACTCCCGCCGCGACACGTTCCGCAGCTGGGATGTCCCGCGTGACGACATGAGCAAGACACCGCGTGAGTGGCGGATTCAGCCCGGCATTGTGCAGCAGGTCCCCGATGACCTTGCCGAGTTCGTCGGGTGGTTCGACGGCCAGCCAGAGGCACGGGAGCGCTTCCGATGGGCGTTGCGCGACTCCCTCGATGAGCTGCTCGACGGTCAGCGGACGGGGCGCTGGGCGTACCAGCACCTGACGAAGACCGAGAAGACGTATCTGGGGACCGCCGTCGAGGTGAACCTCACGAAGGAGTTCGACATAGCCAACGGCAAAGACCTCGACTGGTCCATCGCCGACGTCGACATTGACTGCAAGTTCTCTAAGGATCTCGGCGGCTGGGAGATTCCGATGGAGATGTACCAGTGCGCTGACCACGGCGAGCGGGGCGGCCGCGCCGACCATCCTGCACTGGTGACCTGGATGAACGACGACACGAGTGAGTGGGCCGCGGGCATCGTACGGATCACTGATGAGCGCCTGCGCTGGAGGAGGGGGCTGGATGCGAACGGCGACCGCGTTCGTGCGTACAACCGGGACAACAAGCGCAAGCTTGCCGACAACGCCAAGTCTGACGTGTATTGGCTGTGGGGTGGCCTCCAGACAGATCTGCCGACGAACCTGCTGCTCCGCCTGGATATCGGTACACGCGAGCGAATCCTCGCAGCGTCGCTGCCGCGTCGGCCGTCGTCGGGCCAGCAGCGGCTGAACCAGCTGTTTCGCGAGGTGCAGGACCGGATTGTCGGCCGACAGACCGTGTTGACCGTCGGCCAGCAGGACGACTCGCCTAAGCGTGCCCGCGACGCACGCAATGATCTTCGTCCGGAAGGCATCGTCGTCCTGGGTCATCAGGGCTCGCACCCGCACGTCGCCCGTGCGCTCGAACTGCCAGCACCGGTCAAAGGTGAGTGGATCTCCACCCGCCTTGCTCCTGTCTCACCTGACGATGAGCGACCGAAGTTCTCTCTGGACGGCCAGTTCTGGGCACGCGCTCGTGCGAATGAGCCGACCCATCCCGCGCCTGATCTTTGTTACAAGCGAAAGATCGACGGGCAAACGGATTGAGCAGGCCAGCGGTCCATCTCAGCCTCGCCCGTGGCGGCGCCGGGTAGACGGCTGACCGGTCCGGCTGAGATCGATGGCAATGGGCAGAGGCAGCCCCTCGCGAGCCCCTATGGGCCTGGGGGACCAGGGTGCTCCGATGGATGCGCCGGGCTGAGCGCGGTGGGCGGCTTACCTGGTTGTCGGACCCGGGGTGGCCGGAGCGCCTCGTCCCGGGGTGGGGTCGGGGTGGTGGGCTCCGGCCGGGTGTGGGTGGGTCAGAGGATGAGGTAGATCGCGACCGCGAGGATGACTGCCAGGCCGAGCACGGAGCCGCAGAGGATGAGGATGTTCCGGCTCTGGGGGTCGGGTGGGGGCGGAGGGGGCCGGCGGGGTGGGGACGGGACCGGGGGCGGGGTGGGGCGTCGGTCGGGTGGTGGGGGGTCGGGTGGGGCGGAGGGGCGTGGGGGGTCGGTGGGTGGGGTGAGGGTGCCGGGGGGGAGTTCGTGGAGGAGGCGCTGCCACAGTCGGGGTGGGAGGTCGGGGGGTGCGGCCTTGGCGCCGGGGGGTGGGACGAGGTGGCGCAGCAGCTCGTGTTCGACCGCGGTGCCCTCGTAGAGGAGCGCGCTCAGCAGGGCGTCGAGGGCCGGTGCGTGGCGCCGGTCGCGGACGTGCGGGGTGACGGCCCACTGGAACAGCCAGGCGGCGCGGCGGGCGAGTTCGGTGGTGGACTCGGCGGACGGGTCGGGCCGGCCCCGGTCGGTGCGGTAGAGGTAGAGCCGCTGGTGCAGGACCTCCGCGCAGAGGCGGTGTTCGTCCTCCGGGTGCCGCTGGGGGCTGCGGCGGTGGAGGACGAGCAGCAGGCGGCGGGTGGCCGGGTCCGGGAGGTCCTCCTCGCGCAGGATGTCGAGCAGGGGCCGGTCGCCGATGCCGTCGGTGAGCCGTAGCAGGTAGGGCAGCAGGTCGTTGGTCGAGCCGGGCCGGAGCAGGGCCCGGCGCAGTTCTTCGGTGGGCGGCACCGCCGGCGGGGCGGGGCGCTCGGGCGGGGCGTAGACGGGCTGGTCGTCGGGGTCCGGGGCGGGGTCCGGGGTGGGATCCGGGTCGGGGACTGGGGCGGGGCCCGGCGCGGGATCCGGTCTGGCCGCCCGGACGCCGAGGGTGCGGGCGAGGCGCCGTAGGCGCTCCTCGGCCGGCCAGGTCGCGGCGTCCCGCAGCTCGCCGGTCAGTTCGGGCAGACCGGCCGCCCGGCGGCCGGTGGTCTCCAGACAGCGTTCGACCAGTCGGGCCGCCAGCTCGTGGGCGAGGTCGGCCTCGGGGCGGCGCGGGTCCACCCGGGAGCGGGGCTGCTGCTGCCCGGAGTCGGTCGCCCAGTCGGCGACCCAGGTGACCAGCAGGTCGTGGCGGTCCGTCACGTCGTAGGTCGCGAAGGTCCACGGCTGCTGGAGCCAGGTGTGGCCGAAGATCTCGTGCAGGCCGCTGATCACCGCGGCGGACGGGTTCCGCTCGGGCCAGCCCGGCAGGGCGTCGCTGCGCAGGGAGAGGCGGTGCCGAGGACGGCGCAGCAGGGCCGCGGTGGCGACGGTGAGCGCGTCGGTCACCCCGGCGATCCGGGCCGGGGTGTCGGCCCAGGTCTGTTCGGCGCTGTCCCGCAGCAGGGCCCGGGAGACGGGCGGGCAGTGGTCGGTGGCCTCCTCGGCGAACCGCTTGGTGCCGAACGACCAGTCGCGCAGCGCCAGGGAGAGCCGGGCGCCGAGCACCTCCTGGTGGCCGAGCAGCAGGTGGCAGGCGGTGTTGGGCCGCCCGCCCAGGTCGGCGGTCGGCCACCGCCGGATGACCGCCGCCTCGCCGCGCTTGGTGACCGTCCGGACCAGGCTGGGGCGCAGCGCGCCGTCCACCCTGAGCAGCGGGGCGAGCTCGCGGGCCAGCTCCTCGGCGCGTTCCGGCGGGCAGGACCACGCGGCGGCGGCCATGCCCGCGCCGCGCCGCCCCAGATTGCCCTGCCAGCGGAACACGATCTGGTCGACGGTGCTGTCCGGGGCGGTGGCGCCCGGGGCGCTCATCGGGTCACCTCCCCGGGGGCGTGGCCGTCGGCCAGCTCGATGATGCCGTGCATGGCGAGCAGCGAGATCAGCGGCTCCAGCACCCGCTGCGCCCGGACGCCGCGCGGGTAGCGGCTGTCCTCCTGCCGCCCGCCGGTGGCGGAGGAGATGTGCAGGGTGCAGTGCAGGGCGGTGTCGAAGGGGCGCAGCCAGGCCTTCCCGGCGTGGCGGTGCAGCAGCGCGTACACGTCGCGGCTCTCCTCAAAGAGCCGTCGGCGGCTCAGCGGAAGGTGGCCGGGCTCGGTCAGCCAGCGGTCCACGGGGGGCTCGGAACGCAGCAGGTCGGCCTTGGCGACCACGACCGCCGAGGGGACGGTGAGGTACGGGCCGTTGCGGGGGATGCGGTCCAGGGCGGTGGCGAACGCCGGGTCCCCGTCCCGGTTGACGTGCAGGCCGAGCGCGGTGCGGATCTCGTCGAGCTGCGGCAGCGGCATGGCGAGGGTGGGGTCGACGACGAAGACCAGGGCGTCGATGCCGAGGAGGAACCGCAGCAGCGCGTCGGTGCGCAGGAGGTCCTCGCCGGCGAGGTCGAAGAAGGCCAGCGGGCGGACCCGGCCGCGGGCGTCGGTGATCAGCAGGGACTCCACGAAGCGGGCGGAGTCGCCGGCGCCGAGCCCGGCGGTGTGGGCGAGCACGTTGCCGTCGCGCAGCGGCACCACGCGGTCGTTGAGGAAGCTGGCGTGCTGCTCCGGGTTGACGGACTGCCAGCTGACGCCGTAGGGCTTCAGCCGGTCGTCGGCGATCTCGGCGATCATCTGGGTCAGCAGGTGGCTCTTCCCGGTGTTCGACTGGCCGATCATGGCGACGGTCAGCGGACGCCCGTTGGTCAGGTAGGGGACGGGGATGTGGTGCGGCGGCGTCGCCGGACCGCCCTCGCAGAGCTGGAAGGCGCCGCGCAGCTCGTCGGCGAGCACCCGCGGGTTCTGCTGGTCGGCGAACCGGTAGGGCTGGAGGTCCTGGACGGCGTCGGGCACGTAGAGGGCGTTCGGGTCGAACCGGATGGGTTCCAGGCAGTAGGGGCAGAGCACGCCGCCGGGGTCGGCGGCCGGGTACCCGTACGGCGCGCCGTCCGGGCCGGCCGTCGCGTCCTGGTCGGCGGCCGCCGGGGCGCCGTACCCGGGGAGCGTGGCGTACCCGGGCAGCCCGGTGTCGCCGGGGTGCTTGAGGGCGACGGCCCGGTCGAACTCGGCGCGGTGCCGGCCGAGGCCGTCGCCGCCGGCGGTGCGGCCCGCGCCCGGGCGCCGGTCGGGCGCGAGCAGGCCGAGGAGCGCGGCCGGGGCGGGCCGGTCGGCGGCGCGGGGGGCGAAGGAGGACCGCATGGTGTGGGCGAGCGAGCGGTGGTCGGCGAGGTCGGCGGGCTCCCGGTCCGGGTCGCCGGGCCGCCCGGTGACCAGGCGGTACATCACCTGGGCGGTGCTCCACAGGGCGTCCCGCGGGTCGCTGTGCCCGGTGCCGCCGCGCACCTCCGGCGAGGCGTACGGCGCGGGGCCGCGCGGGGTGCGCGGCCGCCCTGTGTGGGCCACCGCGTCCAGGCCCCACAGCTGGACGGCCCGGCCGTCCCAGCGGACGGCGGCGGGGGTGATGCCGTGGTGGACGAGGCCGAGTTCGGCGAGCAGGGCGGTGGCGTCGACGAGGTCCCGTTCGACGGTGCGCAACTGGGTGACGGCGAGGCCGTGCAGCCGCTCGGCCGGGGTGCCGCGCGGCGGCCGGTAGAGCACGAACGGCTCGGCGACGTCCAGGTCGTAGCCGATCACCACGGGGAAGAGCCGGGCGAACTCGGTGTCCCCGAACGTGCGGTGCAGCCGCAGGGCGGTCGCCGCCTCGGTGTCGAGCGCGTCGCGGGCGGCGTCCGTGACCCCCGTGCCGGGGGGCGCCGCCGCCCGGACCTGCACGCACTTGACCGCGCCGTCGAGCAGGGTGTTCCGCATCAGGGGGGCGTCGCGGACCACCGGCCCGGTCGGGTCGGGGCCGAACCTCGCGGTGGCGAGCAGACGTCGCCCGGCGGGCGTCAGGTAGGGCAGGTCGACGCCCTTGGGGCGGCCGGGGTCGCCGGGGCTCCGCGGCCGGACGGGCCCGGTGGTGCTCACCACTGCTCCTCCTCCTCGGGCAGCGAGACGTGCCGCTGCCGGACGGTCTCGACGACGCCGGCCCGCAGCGCGGTGAGCCGCAGCTGCCCGGCGTAGCGGCCGGCCGCCGTCCGGACGTCCCGGACCTCGGGGCGGCCGGGCGAGGTCCGGTGCCCGCCGGAGCCGTCCTGGGCGGCCTCCGGGGCGAACCGGATCAGGGCGACGGCGTCGGGGTTGCGGCTGAGCAGGTCCAACTGCTCGGCCGAGTTCAGCTGCAGCAGGCCCTGGCCGTCCTGGTCGGGGCCGGCCGCGTCGGCGGCCCGGCGGATGTCGATGCCGAGCAGCCCGGCCGGGCCGCTGCGGGCCCGGTGCGGCGCGGCGAACGGCGGGGCGGGCAGGACGTCGTTGCGCCGCAGGTGGTCACGGGCCACCGCGAGCAGCTCGCGCACCCGCTCGGCGATCCGCTCCTGGGCGGCGTCGCCGGCGTGGCCGCGCTCGACCGCGCCCCAGTAGGGCTCCAGGGCGGTCAGTGTGGCGTCGGTGAGGTCGCCGGCCAGGGTCGGCACCAGGTCGGGACCGCCCTTGGCCTCCCCGCGCTCCAGCCAGCGCGGGCCCGCGGCGGCGGTGCCGGGCAGGGGCCCCGCCGGGCGGACGGGGTCGGCCGTCCGGGCCTCCTCCCGCCGCTCGCTGCCGGCTCCGGAGGGGACGCTGGTCCAGTCGTACTCGTCGGGTTCGTCCGGCTCGTCGCCCTGGTGGTGGTCGCCCCGCCCGTACGGGGTGGACGTGTCGTTCCCGGGATCGTCGTCGGCGGTGCGGCCGAGCCAGTCGTCGTCGCTCTCCGCCATGGCCTCGGGCGGGTCGGCCCCGAGGTCGCGGGTGGCCTCCTCCTCGGCGGCGGTGACCGAGGCGCGGAGCACCCCGACCACCGACAGCGCCGCGTCAGCGCAGTACCGGCGCTCCTCGACGGCCCAGAACTCGCGCAGGGCGCGGGCGAGGAGCTCGTCCAGGCCGTTCAGTCCGTCCTGCAGCGGTGTCACCCCGCGTTCCAGGCCCCAGCGCTGGGCGTGGTCGTGCCAGGTGCGCACCAGCAGCCAGCCTCCGAGCCCGAGCCCGGCCGGCAGGCCGAGCGCGCCCGCCCAGACCGGCAGTCCGGCGGCGCCGGCGGCCGCGGCCGCCACCGCGGCCCCGAGGAGGGCGGCCACGCCGAACCGGCCGGCGTCGGAGGCCCGGCCCGGGCCGCCGGGCAGCCGGGTGACGGCCCGCAGCATGCCGAGCACGAGCAGCACCGGGACGGTGAGCGCGGCCGGCAGCGCCGGCCAGGTCCACAACCCGCCGAGCGCGCCGGCCAGCCCGGTCAGGGCCAGCACGCCGGAGCCGGGCGGGTCGGGCGGCAGCGGACGGTCGGGTGGCGCGGCCTCCCGCAGCCGGTCCAGTTCGGCGATCCGCGGGGCGTTGGAGAGCGGCTGCACCTGCTCGGCGAGCAGCGACAACTGCTGCTCCACCGAGCGCAGCGACAGGCCGTCGCGCAGCAGCCCGAGGGCGAGGCTGCGCAGGCTCTCGCCGATCTGCTCGCCGGTGGTGGTGGCGGGATCCACGGCGACGCCCAGCCGGGCGAGCCTGGTCGCGGACTCGGCCGCGGACTGCGCGCCGACGGTGCCGCCGTCGCTGCGCAGCACCTTGCCGATCAGACTGCCGTAGCGGTCCAGCGCCGACCGGGCCCGGTCGAGCGCGGACTCCAGCTCACGACGGCCGGCCCCGTTGACGAGTCCGGCCGGGCTGCCGAGGGTGACCAGTTCGGCCTCGGCGTCCGCCAGCGCGTCGACGACCTCGTGGCGCACCCGGGAGGTCTCGCCGCCGTCGACCGGCCGCCCCGGGGCGCCGGTGGTGGAACCGGCGACCAGACCGGCGAGGGTGGTGGGCAGGGTGGCGCCGGTCAGGACGGTCGGACCGGAGGTGGGCGAGCCGGCGAAGCGGAGCAGCGCCTCGCTCCAGGCCTGGCCGCGGACCTCGGGGGAGAGGCCGTGCTCCAGGACGCGCAGGGCCGGGGCGGCCACGCCGTCGGGCAGCGAGCCGAGCAACTCCAGTGTCTCGTCGAACAGTTCGGGCATCGCGAGGACGTCGACCAGGACGGCCAGGGCCTGCGGGTCGGCGGGCCCGGCCTGGTCGGCGGCGCCGTGACCGGCCTGGAGGTCGCCGGCCCAGAGCAGGCCCGCCTCGGGGGCGCGCAGGGTGGCGGGACGCACCAGCCGGCGCTCCGCCGGGAGGTCCTCGTCGGAGCGGGCCGGGAGCCCGCCGACCAGGAGGCAGAGCACCCGCACCCGGCCGGGCGTGCGGTAGCCCATGATCTGCTCGAACCGGGTGCGGTGCTCGTCCAGCCCGGCGGGGGTGTCGACCACCAGGAAGCGCTGGTCGTGCGGTTGGACCAGGCCCTGCGCCGCGAGCCGGGCCGAGACGGCCGCCCGCAGCACGGCAGGGTCCTCGCCGGCGAGTTCGGCGGTGCGCAGATCGAGGTGGACGACCGGCGCGGACTGCGACAGGGGAGTGCTCAAGCGGGCTCACCGCCCCGGCGCTCCGTGCCCGGCTCGCCCGGCTCGTCCCACCAGGAGGTGGAGCGCGGCTCGTCGGGGAACTCCCACGGGGGTTCGCCCCGGGCGGCGGACCGGTCGGCGCTGCGGTCGGTGTCCCACCCGGTGTCCCGGTCGCTGCCACGGTCGGCGCTGCGGTCGGCGCTGCGGTCGGTGTCCCACCCGGTGTCCCGGTCGGGGCGTCCCATGAACCCGGTGTCCGGGGCGGGCTCCTCCCGCCGGTCCGCCGGCCGGGGGGAGGGCTTCGTCCAGTCGTCGTCGTACGCGGCCCCGGAGCGGCCGGCCCGGTCGGCCCGGTCGGCCCGGTCCTCGTACGCGGCCCCGGAGCGGCCGGCCCGGTCGGCGCGGTCGGCCCGGTCCTCGTACGGGTCCCGCTCGCCGCCGGCGGTGCCGTGGCGGTCGTCGTCGTACGGGTCCCGCTCGCCGCCGGTGCGCTTCGGGGCGGGCTCCCAGCCGCGCGCGCGGCCCCGGCCGTCGGGCCGGTCGGCCGGCCGGGCGGTGCCGAAGTCGTCCTCCTCCCGCACCGGCGGGACGCGGGTGCCGTAGGCGTCCTCCTCGGTGTCCTCGACGGCGCGCGGGGACAGCTCCCCGCGCTGGATGACGTCCAGCAGCGCCTCCAGGTTCGGCTGGACGGCCCGCTGGTCGCCGAACTCCAGCTTCAGCGCGGCCGGCAGGGTGTCCGCCCAGAACTGCCAGAGCGGGCGGAACCAGCCGTCGACCCGCTCCCCGCCGATCTCCCGGCGGGACCGGAGCATCCGCAGCTGCTGCGGGGCGATCTGCTCGACCAGCCGGACGAACAGCGGGTCCGGCCGGCTGGCGGAGCGGGTCAGCCCCGCCGGGCGGGCCGCCATCAGCCGGCTGCAGTAGTCCTCGACCGTCCGTTCGTCGTCCAGCACCGTCCAGCGCTCGTAGGCGCGCAGCAGCTCGGCCCAGCTGGAGACCCCGTTCTGCTGCTCGCCGAGCCGCAGCCGCACGCCCGGCACGTCCACGCCGCGGTCGCGGAACAGCCGAAGCCGGATCAGGTGCGGGGAGTCCTCCGGCCCCTCCAGCACGTCCACCTGCCCGTTCCAGAGCAGGCTGAGCAGCCGGTGCAGGATGAGCCGGCGGTCGGCCTCGGTGGAGACCAGCCAGTCGTCGCGGTGGCCGAGCCGCTGGCGCCAGCGCAGGACGTCGTCGCTCTGCTCGTTCTCCTTCGCCTTGGCCCACTGGCGCAGCATCTTGCGGGCCTCCGGCACCTGGGTGAGGCTCATCTCGCTGCGGAACAGCACGACCGTGATCGACTGCGTCTCGACGCCCCGGAACTCCGCCCGGGCGTCCTTCGGCAGCCGCAGCGCCTTGCGCAGGAAGTCCTCCACCTCGTCCGCGGACTTCACCCGCGGGTACGTCACCAGGGCCTTGAGCGGGCCGGTGCCCTCGGGCACGAACCCGGCCGGCAGCAGCCCGGCCAGCTTGCGGCCGAACTGCTCCAGCGCCTCCTTGCTGACCTGCTCGGCGTCCTCCGTGCTCCCGGCCGCCGCGGCCAGCAGCACCCCCATGGCGGGCAGCAGCGGGCGCTCCTCCAGCTGCTCGCCGCTCTCCGCGAAGAGCCGCTTGACGCCCGCCTCCACGGCGGTCTTCACCTCGCCGACCGCGTTGCCGGGGTTGCGCCGGCTGAGCGCGTTGGCGGAGCGCCACTCCTCGCCGCCGACCAGGCGCATCAGTAGCGCGGCCTCGTCCTCGGTCTCGGGCAGTCCCTCGCGCGCGGTGAGGCGGGTCACCAGGTCGTCGTAGAAGTGCTTGAGGTCGCGCTGCGGCGGCAGCAGGTAGGAGACGCCGGTGCGGTCCTCGTAGAGCGTCTGGGACTGCTCGGCGAACGCCCTCGGCTCGTCCCGGGCGTGGTTGCGGAAGGCCGTGGCGAGCCGGCCGACCTCGGCCTCCAGCGCGCGGGCGGTCGGCTCCCAGCGCTGCTGCTGGCTCTTCCAGCCCTCGTGCCACAGCTGCCGGCTGCGCCAGCGGTACCAGGCGTCCTGGGCCCGCAGCACGGCCTGGACCTCGTCGTCGCCCCAGCGCGGCTGGGCGAGCCCGCCCATGCGCCGCCGGATCCTCGGGGCGGACGGCGGCTGCTCCCGGGTGCCCGGCGGCAGCGGGGGCGTGTGGGTGCGCTGGTCGAGCAGGCCGAGGAAGCCGAGGCGGGCGAGGTCGTTGCCGTCCTGCGGCACGCCCCGCACGATCCGCTGCACGGTGAACGGGTCGACCTTCGCCAGCAGCCGGTCCACCGCCCTGCGGGGTGCGAAGTCCTTGGCCATCTCGGCCGTGCGGACCGCCACCTGCCGTGCCAGGTTGGCGAGTTCGGACTGCATGTCGCCGAGCCGGGCGGCCAGCCCGGCCTCGATGGCCGAGCTGCCGCGCGGCTCGGGGGACGGCGGCTGGATCTCCAGGGCGGGCCGCAGCAGGAGCTCCTCCAGGCCGGAGTCGGTGAACATCTGCTTCACCAGCTCCTCGGCGGAGTGGCCCGGGCGGTGCGTGCGGTCGTCGAGCTGCTGGACGGAGGCGCGCAGGATGCGGCCGGAGACGAGCGAGGCCAGCTCGTCCACCGGTGCGGTCATCGAGGCGACCAGGCTGGTGGAGACGCCGCGGCGGCCGATGCCGGACGGCGCGGTGGCGGCGCGCTGCGTGCCGCGGTTGATGAAGCTCGCGGCGAAGGTCTGGTAGTCGTCGTCGGCCCGGGTGCGGGCGGTGCGGCCGTCGCCGAGCTCGGTGCCGATCAGCGACATCACCAGCGACACCATCGAGCGGCGCAGGTCGTCCGGCCGGATGCCGGCGGTGCGGTTGAACAGGAAGGCCGTCGGCAGGATGCCGGTGCGCAGCCGGATCGGGGGGGTGTGCGGGTAGCGCACGCGCAGTGTCAGGTCCTCGTCCAGGTCGCCGAGTTCGGCTCCCTCGACCGGGGCGTTCTGCTCGTCGACCAGGCGGAAGAGGTCGACCAGGGCGCGGGCCGAGTTGAGTTCCGCCTCCCGGCCGCCGCCGCTCGCCGCCGGGAACGCGGAGGGCATCACCACCAGCGGGTAGATCTTGACGCCGTCGAAGCCCTTCTCCCGGAAGGCGTGGTTGATCAGGTACAGGTAGTCGAGGAAGATCCCGGCGCCGGTGCCGCCCGCGACGGAGAACGCCACGAAGACGTCGCAGCCGGAGACCGGGCCGCCGCCGAGCTGGCTGAGCACCCCGCCGGAGCGGGCGAGCGCGTCGATGGCCTGCATCAGCGGTTCCAGGACCGGGTCCAGCCCGCCGCGGAGGGTGCCGAACAGCCCGGCGCGGCCGACGGTGGGCAGCTGGCCGGCGCCGTTCTTCAGCGGTACGACTCGCGGCTCGTTGTTGCGGGGCGGCAGCCAGGCGGCCGTCTCGTCGGGCAGGCTGGCCCGCAGCATCTTGGTGACGTCGGGCGAACTGTCGAAGTTCGGCAGCAGGTCGTGGGTGGAGCGCGAGGTGCGGCTGAAGACGGGACGCAGCGCCGGGGCGGCGGAGGCGTGCGGCAGCCTCGACAGGTCGGTCTCGCTGAAGTCGGCGTAGACGAACTGCAGGCAGTCCGGCAGCTGGTAGGGGGCCATGGCGCCGAGGCCGGTCAGGGCCGTGCCGTCCGGCCCGCAGAGTTCGGCGCGCAGCCGCCGGTCCAGCTCGGCGCCGACGAGGCCGCCGGTGCCGCCCAGGCCGACGAAGAGCATCGGCTGGAAGATCTTCATGTGTTCCGCCTCCATCCGGCCGCGCGGTGCGGCCGGTTCGGGTGTGGGGTGGGGCGAGGTGGACGTGCGTGGGTCGGGCGTGGGTCGGGGTCGGCGTGGCTGGGGCGGGCGCCCGGGTCAGAGGTAGTCGGAGGACGGCGTGGACGGTCCCGTCGCGAACGGCCGTTCGTCGGACCGCGGTGGCGGCGGGGTCGGCCCGGTGCGGCGGCCCGCGCCGAGGCCGAGGCTCAGGCCGTCGGCGAGCGGAACGGGGGTGTCCGCGCTCAGCCGCGAGGGCGACCGGCGGCGGATCTCCAGCACCGCGCCGCCGTCCTGGCTGCGCTGCACCCGGTACGTGCCGCCGGGCCGGCGGACGATGCGCGGGTGCGGCCCGCCGACACCGCTCACCTCGAACTCGTACCAGCCGCGGGAGCCGGCGGACGCGGTGTGCTTCCCGATCTCGCGCCCGCCGTCGTCGAGCAGGAGCAGCTCCAGCCCGGCCGGGGTGCTGCGGTCGCGGGTGATCCGGCGACGGACCAGCAGGCCCAGCACGGCCAGCACCACGACGGCGCCGGCGAGCGCCAGGGCCCACCACCACCGCTCCAGGAAGGTCGGCGGCGGGGTGACGGTGAGGGAGAGCGGGCTGTCGACCAGCACCCGGTCCCGGTCGGAGGTGTCGACGACGGTGACCTTGCCGCCCACCGTCACGCCGTCGTCGCCGAGCAGCCGGCCGAACGCCTTGGCGCTGCCCACGGTCAGGGTGACGTCGACCGTGCGCGACTCCTTGGGCGCCAGCGTGACCGAGCCCGGGGACACCGTCAGCAGGCCGGCGGCGAGGTCGGTGACGGCCGGGCGCAGGGTGTGCGGCACCGCGTCGTCGTTGCGCAGGGTCAGGGTGCCCCCGACGCCGTCCCCGGGGTGGGCGCTGGCGCCCCCGTCCAGCGAGAACGACGCGGTGACCAGCGGCACCGCCGGGGAGACCACCGAGGCGGCCGGGCGGTTCTCGTCGGCGGCGAGGCCGGAGGCGGTCAGGGTGCCGGAGGCGGTGATCCGGCCGGTGGCGCCGGCGGGGACGGTGACGGTGCCGGTGAACGTGGCATCGCCGCCCTTCGCGTCCGGGGCGGCGCCGTCGTCGGCCAGCGGGACCGGGACGGACGGGAAGCCCTCGCCCGCCAGGACGGCGGTGACGCCGAGGTCCTTGAGGTCCTGCTGGTCGGTGATCGCCAGGCCCTTGCGGGTCTGCAGCTTGAGCGTCACCACGGCCTTCTCGCCGGCCCGCGGCGACGGCGGGGTCAGCGTGATCGAGCTGTTCAGGGCGCCGCGCCAGAGCACGCTGACGCTGGCCAGCTGGTCCCGGTGCCCCTCGGGGGCGTCCAGGTGGACCCGCCAGTCGCCCGGCACCGGGTCGGTGATGCGCAGCGACTCGACGCTCTGGTCGCGGCCGGAGAACTCGAACGTCGAGTCGGGGTCGGACTGGGGCCCGGTGATCTGCTTCCCGGAGGGGTCGAAGTACGTCGCGGTGACCTGCGGGTCGCCCTTGTCGACCACGATGCTGCCGACGGTGGCGAGCGGGGAGATCCGCACCGGCAGGTCGGCCGGCGGACGGCCGGTCTTGCCGGGCTCGGCGCGCAGGCAGTGGGCGGCGGCGAAGGCGGCCTCCAGCGCGGTGCCGACGGCGCCCGAGTCCTGCACCACCGAAGCCCGGGGCCTGGCGCCGGGCAGGCTGACGCAGCCCTCCTGGAAGCCGCCGGCCGCCATCCGGTCCAGGGCGGCCCGGTCGATCTCCGCGCCGAAGCCGAGCGGCCAGATCTGGATGTTGGCGGCCTTGGCGGCGGCCAGTGCCCTGGTCAGCGCCTCCTCGCCGGCGGCCGCCCGGTGCGCCGGGTCCCCGTAGGCGGGGCTGTCGCTGACGTCCAGCTTGCCGTCGGTGAGGACGAACAGGACCCGGGGGACGGCCGGGTCGGTGCCGTCACCGAGCCGGCCGACGCCCTGGAGGACGGCGTTCGGGAAATCGGTGCCCTGGCCCTCGTCGGGGGCGCGGCTGTGCAGCTTGGCGATGCAGGTGCCGATCCGGTCGCGGCCGGCGGCGTCGAGGACGGTCGGCGGGCAGACCTCGTCCACCGGGTGCTGGCCCGCGTTGTCCGCGCTGGCGAAGCCGAACACGCCCACCGTCGAGGCGGGGTGCACCTCGCCGAGGGCGATCCGGACGGCCGCGGCGCGCTCGCGTTCGAGGTCGGCGGGCTTGAGGCTGCCGGACTCGTCGACGGCGACGGCGTAGTTGACCGGGCCGATGGACGCCGGCGGTGTGCCGGGCGCGGCCGCGGGCGGGGGATCGTCGGCGGCGGCCGGACCGGCGGGCAGGCCCGTGGTCAGCAGGGCCGCCGCCGCGACGACGGCCGCGGCGCGACCGAGGCGGTGGCGCGGCCGCCGGGGCCGGGCCGCGGCGGCCGTGGCGCGCCTGCGGGAGGGCCCGAGGGACAGGTGGTGCACCGTCATCTCCTCTGGATCAGGGTGCGTGCTCCCGGCCGACGGGTGTGGCCGGCCGGGGAGTCGGCGGGTGGGGGCAGGAGGGTGCGGTCAGGCGAGCAGCAGCCCGGCGGTGGTGAGGGCGGCGCCGGGCGCGAGGCAGCCGACGCCCCAGCGGATCCAGCGGTACTTGGCGGCGAGGATGGTGCTGACGTCGACGGCCTGGACGAGCAGCCAGCCGACCGGGTCGCGGCCCGCCGCCGCGACGCGGTCGGCCAGCGCCGTCCGGCCCACGGCCGGCAGCAGGTCACCGAAGTAGGTGACGCCCTCGTGATCGCGCTGGGTGCCGGTGCGGGGCAGGATCGCCCGCACCAGCGCCACGGCTCCGGCCGCCCAGAGCGCGCCGCCGAGGGCGAGCAGGACGGCGGCGAGGCCGGTGGGCCGGCCGTCCGGCCAGCTGCGGCCGAGCAGCAGGGCCGGCAGGCCGAGGGCGGCGGTGAGCAGGATCGAGGCCTTGGTGTCGGCCCGGCCGATGTCCTCGCGGACGGCGGCCAGCAGGCGGTCCGCGACGAAGCGGGCCTCGTCGGGGGCGGGTGCCTGCGGGGACGGGGGCGGGGATGCGGTCGGGGTCGGGGACGTGGTCGAGGTGGCGGCGGGGGGCGGTATCGGGGGCACGGTGGTGGTGCGGGGGTCGGGCACGGCTCACCACCCGCCGTTCGGCGACCAGGGCCGGTCGTCGTCGGGGGCGTGGTCGGGGGCGTGATCGCGGCGCCGGCCCCGGTCGCGGTCGCGGTCCGGGCCGTGGTCGTCGGTGCGCGGGGAGCCGGTCCGGGGCCCGGGGGCGTCGCGGGCCGGGGCGGGTTCCCAGTCGTCGAAGGCCTCGCTGGGCCGGCGTCGAAGCCGGGTGTCGGCGGCGGGCCGCTGCGGCGGAGCCGCGTCGGCCTCCAACCAGGAGGGCGTGTAGGGGCGTTGGCCGCCCGGACGGTCCGTCCGGTCGGTTCGGCGGTCGTCCGGCTCGGACCACCGGTTCTCGCGCTGCTCCGTACGGCGGTCGTTCCGGTGCGCGGCCCCTTCGTGCCGGGTGTCGCCGGGGCCGTCCGCCCTGGTGATCCGATCGTCCCGGCGGTCGTTCCGGTGGCGCTCGCTCCGGTTGGTGTCGCTCCGGTGGCCGTCGCGGCGGTTGTCGTCGTGGCGGTCCGACCGGTCGTCCCAGCTGCTGCGGCGCTCGTCCCACCGGCTGTCGTTCCAGCCGTCGTTCCAGTCGCTGTTCCGGTCGTCCTTCCGGTCGTCGTTCCGGTCGTCGTTTCGGCTGCCGTCGCGATCGTGCCGGCGGTTCGACCGGTTCGACCGGTCCGACCGGTCGTCCCGGTGCTCGTCCCAGCGGTCGTCCGGGCCGTCGTCGTGCTGCCGGCCGGGCGGCAGCTCGCGGCGCGGCGGTGCGGGCCGCACCGGCGGTCGGCCGAAGCTGCCCTCCACCCGGTACGCCCCGGTGCCCAGCAGCTCCCGGACCTGGCTCTCCAGCTCGGCGGACTGGATCACCCCCTTCTCGACCAGGTCCAGGGTGTGGTCGAGGAGTTCGCGCCGGTCCTGGCGGGCCTCCTGGCGCAGCAGCTCCATGAAGGCCCGGGCCTCCGCCGGGTTGTCGGCGAGCATGAAGCAGATCTGGCTCCACTCGCCGCCTTCGAGCATCACCCGGAACTTCTGCATCCGCAGCTGGAGCAGTTCGCCGCTGTGGTGTTCGCCGGCCAGGTCGTGCGCGTGCTCCCGCTCGGCCATCGTCCCCCGGTGGTCGTCGTCCCGGACCTGCTCGGCCTGCGCGATCGCCTTGCGGTCCACCGTGAAGCGGATGTACAACTCGGCCCGCAGGCCGAGGTCGTAGCCCAGGTCGTCCCACTGACCGTTGCGGCAGGCGGACTTGACGGCGCGGTCGGCCTCGGTCGCGGCGGTGATCGGGTAGCCCGCGCAGACCCCGCGCAGGCGCTCGGTGAGCGGGGCCCGCAGCCGGACGGCGACGTTGGTGACCTGCTCGTCCACCACCTTGAGGTAGTCGGTGACCGTCCACTGGATGTCGGCCTCGACCTCGAAGAACGTGGTGCCGCCCGCGGCCGGGACCTGCAGCGACACCCGGGTCATATGGGTGCCCCGCGCCACCTCGCAGACCGTCACCGGGCGGGCCATGAAAGGGCGCCCGACGTGCTCGCTGCCCCGGGCGGTGATGATGCTGTGGCCGCCGTTGCGGTAGAAGAGCACCTGGGCGACGCCGGCACCGGGCTGCGGGAGGCCGCCCTCCGGGCGCGGGTACTCCTTGAGCAGCGGGCCTGCCGGGTGCACCGAGGAGGCGCCGCCCCGGCCGGGGGACTTCCGGCCCGCCTTCGGGTCGTCCGTCATCGTTCGTCCTCCTCGGTGTCCCTGCGCTGCCGGTCCGTGCGCTGTTCGTCCGTGTGCCGCCGGTCCGTGCGGTTCGGGCCGGGGGCGGTGCGGCTCCGGTCCGGACGGCCGACGGGGGCGGGCCGGGCCTCGGGGGCGGGGCGGCCCTCGGTGGCGAGGTGCCAGAGGCGGCGGGCCGCCGCCTTGTCCAGCGGGGCGTCGGGATCCTTCATCATCCGGCGCAACAACCAGTCCAGGAGCTGCCGTTCGCGGTCCGCGCCGAGCAGTGACGGCAGCAGCGCGGCCAGGCCCCGCCGGGTGTCCGGCCCGCCCTCCAGGCCGCCGTCCTCCTCGGGGACGGCCCCGCGCAACCAGTACTCCAGGCAGTCCGTGGCGGCCTCGTGGGAGCGCGGGGTGCGCAGCGCCGTCCACATCAGGTCGGCCAGGGCCCGGACCCGGTCCGGCCGGGTCACGGCGAGGGCCAGCGGCAGCGGCCAGTCCAGGTGGTCCGCGAGGTCCGGCGAGGCCTCGCCGTCCCAGACCTCGCCGACCGTGGTCACCGCCAGCCGGACGATGGTGAGCAGCCCCAGGTCCTGGTGCGGCACGCGGCGGTCGGCCGTCCAGTCGGCGATCCGGCGCAGGACCGCCCGGTCGTCGGGGCCGGACAGCAGCCGGACGGCGCTGTGCGAGACGAGCGGCGCCTGGTCGTCGTGCTCGTCGGTGCCGATCCGGGCCAGCCTGTCCAGCGCCTCCTCCACCGGGGAGATGTGGCCGAAGCCGAGGGCCATCGCGGCGGTCCAGCGCAGCCGCACCGAGTCGGCCCTCGTCCAGTCCCGGACCAGGGCCCGGACGGCGGGCCGGTGGCTCTCGTGCCGGGCGGTCTGGTCGAGCACGGTGGCCGCGAAGGCGCGGCGCTGGGTGGCGGGGGCGGTGGCCATCGGGCGGACCAGCTTCTCGTAGCCGGTGGCGAAGTCCCGGGAGCACAGCTCGCCCGAGGCCAGCGCGGCCCGGACCCAGACCTCGGGGCGCGGGTCGTCGGCGAGCAGCCGCATCCAGCGGATCACCGGTTCGCGGGCCGGGTGGTGGCGGTCCCAGACCTCGGCGAGGACGGCGGCGGGCAGGGCGGCACCCCGGTAGCGGACGACCCGGGCGGGTGCGCCGACACCGGCCGTCTCGACCTCGCCGTCGGTCAACTCGGCCCGCAGGAAGGCGAGGTCGGAGGCCGGGTCGTCGCAGAACAGCGGCCGGGCGGGCGCGTTGGCGGGATCGCGGGCGACCGCGAACTCCCAGGTGAGCAGGTGCGCGGCCTCCGCGACGGTGCTGTGCGCCGAGCCGTTCAGGACGGCGAGGGCGATCCGGGACGCGGTGGGGTGCAGCACGGTGGCGGCCGAGCGTCCGTGGTCCCCGGCGGTGTCGGCGATCTCGCGGTCGGCGCCCGCGAACCACTGCTGGGCCTGCTGCGGGGCGAGGCTGGCGCAGCCGTCCAGCAGGTCCTGGCGGGTGAGCCGGCCGAGCACGTGGGCGGAGACCAGGTCAGCGAGCAGCTCGGCCTCGGCGGGGCGGAGGTCCTCCAGGCCGACGGCGGCGCGCACCTCCGGGTCGTCGACCAGTTCCTCGGCACGCCCGAACGCGTCGGGGTCGGTCCGGAACGGCTCCCCGGTGGACCCTGCCGCGGACCCGGTGGACCCGGTGGACCCTGCCGCGGACCCGGCGTCGGACTCCGCGTCCGGGTGCTCGCCGCCCGCCCCGGCGGGCTCCGCCGCGAGGCGCTCGGCCAGCCGGGCCCTGAGCAGTTCCTCGGTGGGCGCCGGCGGGCAGATCAGGCCGTACCGCCCGGCGAGCAGCGGGGCGGCGGCGGGGCCGGCGGCGACCACCAGGACCGCGAAGGAGTCCCGGGCGACGAGGGCAGCGGCGAGCGCGTCGAGTTCGAACTCGTCGGGCGGCAGTACCGTGCGGCCCCCGCCGGACGGGAGTTCGAGCAGGTAGCCGCGGTCGCGGTGCTCGCCCTCGGCGACCACGGTGGTCAGCCGGGGCACCCGGGTGTCCGGCGCGATCCGGGAGACCCGGGCGGGCGGCTTCTCGCCGGCCGCCCCGCCGGGCTCCGCCCCGGCCGCGGGCTGGGCGGGGCCCGCCTGGGTCAGTTCGTCGAGCAGCGCCAGCGCGGTGCACGTCCGGCCGGTGCCCGGGGCGGCGGCGAGCACCAGCACGCGCTGGCGGCGCAGCGCCCGCTGGAGGCCCACGTACCCCTCCGGCTCGCGGTAGATCCGGCGGACCCGGCGCAGTTCCGCCTCCGGCACCGGGCCGCTGACCGCGCCGACCGCCTGCCGGCCGTCCAGGCTGAGGTGGACGTCGCCGATGTGGGCGCGGTGGAACACCGAGCGGTCGAAGAGGTTGTGGTCGCCGCCGACCTGGTAGGAGGACCGGGCCGAGCGGTGGGCGCGGGAGGTGGCGGCCATCCCGGTGGCGGCGCCGCCCTCGTCCTCCTGCTCGTCCAGGAGGCGGTCGCGGCTGCGTTCGCGGAAGCGGCCGGCGGCGCGCTCGCGTTCGGAGCGCTCCTGCTCCTCGCCGTCCTGTTCGGCGCGCCCCGGCTCCTCCCGGTCCGCCTCGGCGCGCGGTGGCTCGTCCCCGGTGCGCACCGGCTCGTCGCCGGCCGGCGGCTGCGGCCCGCGGTCCCGCTCGGGGCGGTCCGGCCCGGGGCGCTCCCGGTCGGTGCGGTCGCGCCCGGGGCGGTGCTCACCGCGGCGGTCCCGGTCGCCCGGCTCGCGGCCGCGGTCGTGGTGCCCGCGGTTCTCGGGCCCGCCGGCCCGGGGCTCCGGGCGGGGCTCCGGCCGCCGGGCGGCGCGCTCGCGCGGCTCCTCCGCCCTGCGCTCGGCGGGTGCCTCGGTGGTGCCGGCGGGCTCAGCCACGGCGGTCTCCCTCGGTGGTGCGGCCGATGTGGACCGGCGCCTGGTACGTGTTGTCGTGGTGCACCGAGAGGTCCCCGGCGACGGTGGTGCCGTGGGGCAGACCGGCGGCGACCGGGTCCGCGGCGGGCCCGGGGCGGGGCTCGGTCCGGTGCGGGGCGCTCCCGGCCGCGTGGTCCGGTACGCCCGTCGTGCCGCCGGCGGCCGTCCCGCCGCGAGCCGGCTCCCCTGTGGTCGGCTCGTCGGCGGGCGGCCCCTCGGCGGTCGTGCCGCCGCCCTCGGGTACCGGGACGGGCCGTGGCCTGCCCGGCAGCCGGAGCCAGGCGTGCACCCCGCCGTCCTTGAGCCGCAGTCGCGCCGGAGCGTAGTGCTCGGGGTCGACGAAGCGGCCGCCGTGGCAGACGACCTCCCGGTACAGGGAGTCGGAGACGACCACCACCAGGTCGGCCCGGTCGCGTTCGAGCAGCCGGCGCGCGGCGTCCGAGTCGGTGAGCCGGCAGGCGAGGTCGACGGCGTGGCCGCTGATCCCCTGGGCGTCGTGGGTGACGGGGCCGACGTGCAGGCCGATCCGGAGCCCGAGCGGCATCCGCAGGTCGCGGTTGTCCTGGCGCAGCTGCTCGTGCACCTCGGCCACCCAGACGCCGATGATCCGGGCCGGCGGGACGGTCGAGGCGATGGCCGCCAGGATGCCGTCGCCGCGGTCCTCGCGGTGGACGAGCCGGGCCGGCACCCCGGCCCGGGCGAACGCCCGGTCGAGGACGGCGTAGAGCTGCCGGCGCATCCGGGTCTTGCCCTGGTCGTCGTAGGACCCGGACCGCCGGACGTCCACGCCCACGACCAGCTCGTACACCGCGTCGACTGCCTGGTCGTCCACGTCCACCCCCATGGTTGTCTCTGCCGCACCGTCAGAATTGCCTGCCGCGCGCCGGGTTGTCTGTGACCGTTTACATGCGCCGTGCGGTGACGCCCGGCCGCGCCTCATGTGCGCCGTCGTGCCTCCGGCCGCTGCTCGGCCGGTCCCCGCGCGAGCAGCAGCAGCGGGGCGGGGGCGAGGATCTCGACCTGCCGGGTGCCGGTGCGCACCAGGCCCTGGTCGCGCAGGAGTCTGAGCGCCTTGGCCACCGCCTCGCGGGTGGCGCCGACGGTCGCGGCGAGGTCCTCCTGGGCGAGGTGGACGACCGCGGCGGCGCCGTCCCGGCCCGGCCGGGAGGTGGCGTCGGTGCCGGAGAGCTCCACCAGGCGGCGGGCGAGTCGCTGGACCACGGTGAGCGAGGCGAGCGCGGACCGTTCGCGGTCCGAGTCCCTCAGCCGGGAGGCCAGTTGGGTCATCACCTGGCTGCCGACCCGGGGGCTTTCGGCCAGGAACCGGCGGAAGCTGTCGCCGGGGATCACCAGGGCCTTGACGGGCCCGAGTGCCTGCACCGTCGCACTGCGCGGTCGCTGGTCCAACGCGGCCAGCTCGCCGATGAGTTCACCCGGTCCGCGCAGGCCGAGCACGAGCCGGGTCGCCCCCCGGTCGATGGCCGTGAAGACCATGGACCAGCCGGCCAGCACCAGCAGGACGTGCGTGGACCGGTCGCCCTCGGAGAGCAGGTGCTGCTCCGGCCGGAACGTCCGCTCGGCCCCGAGCGAGACCAGGGCTTCGAGATCGTGGGCGGTGAGTGTTCGGGCGAAGGGCTGGTCGCCGCCGAGCAGACCCATGTCACCTCCTGGTCCTCACCAACCGTCTTGATCCGCTCCGACGTTGGGAGATCGTAGACCTGCCGGAGGAGGAATTTGGCCGAATTTCTCGCGACGGGAGCGATGTGGTGCTGGAGGGATTCACGAGGCTGGTGTGACATCTCCGCGAGGAGTCGGCGGTGCCCGGGCCGTACGGCGAACGGGCAGGTCGGCAAGGTGATCGCGGGAAGGGCGGCGCGGTTTGGGACACGATTCAGACATCTCTTGGCAACAGTGCGGTGTACACGCTCGATGCGCCGTCGTGCGCCCCCGCGCACTGCGCCCCGGGGGCGTCCGGCGAACCGGCCGGGCGGTCCCGGTCACGCCGGGTGGCCAGCGGCGGCGGGCGGGTCGGAGGTGGCCTGCGGGGCCGGGCGGGCGGGCCGTCCGACGGCCTTCTCCACCGTTCCGGCCAGTCGAGTCCGGTCCCTTGACACGATCGGCACAACGTCACCACTCTTGGCCCATCGCCGAGCTGGTGTGGACGACTGACTTATGGTCATTCATTTCAGCTGATGGCGTTGTTGCCAGCCAGTCATCGAAGGAGGTGTGTGCCATGAAGAAGATCGTCGTCCGCAAGGCCGGCCCGGTTCGCCTCACCAGCGCGGCCCGTGCGCTGTACCTGCCGTGGTCCTGCGCCGTGCAGAACTGATCCATCCCCCCGGGCAAGGGGGCACACGGTGCCGGCCGGACCCACGTGCCGGCCGGCACCGCTCCGCCTCGCCCCTCCGCCTACCTCCCGCAGGAGGATCCGTGCACTCCTCCACGGACAGCGGCTCCGCCGCCCCGGGCGTCGACCTGGACCGTGCGGTGCCACTGCGTCGCCTCGTCTATCTGCAGGAGGCCGACGAAGTCACCATCGGCAGCCCGGAGACCGACACCTACGCTGTCTTCCCGCCCGACGGCGCCGAACTGGTCCGGATGCTGGCCGACGGCCGCACGCCCCGCGAGGCCGCCGAACGCTACGAGGCCGCGCACGGCGAGAGCGTCGACATCGCCGACCTGGTCGAGGCCCTCGTCGAGCTCGACCTCGTCCGCTCCGCCGGGGAACCGGCGGGACCGGACGGACCGGCGGGCGGTGGTACCCCGGTGCGCTGGCAGCGGCTGGGCCGGCTCGTGTTCAGCCGACCGGCCTTCGTCGGCTACGCACTCGTGACGGCCCTCGCCGTCGCCGAGATGATCCGGGTGCCCCGGCTGGTCCCGCGCGTCGACCACATCTTCTTCAGCTCGTCCTACACCCTCGTCGTGCTGATGCTGTTCGTCGGCCAGGTGCCGCTGCTCGCCCTGCACGAGGCCTTCCACGCGCTGGCCGGACGGCGGCTCGGCCTGCGCTCGCGGCTCTCCGTCGGACGCCGGCTCGTCTACCTGGTCCTGGAGACCTCCCTCGACGGGCTAGTCGGCGTGGAGCGCCGGAAGCGCTACCTGCCCATCATGGCCGGCATGCTGGCCGACACCCTGGCGATCGCCGTGCTCACCCTCGTCGCGGACCTGACCCGTGACGCGAACGCCGTCGTCGCGTCGATCTGCCTCGCGATGGCCTACGCCACCGTACTGCGCCTCGCCTGGCAGGGGTTCTTCTACCTGCGGACCGACCTCTACGTCCTGCTCAGCACCGTCCTGGGCTGCGTGAACCTGCACGCCGCCGCGGCCGACGTGCTGCGCAACGCCGTTCGGCGCGGCACCGGACGGCCGCCGCTGGACCTGTCCGTCCACCACCCGGTGGACCGCCGGGTCGCGCGCTGGTACGCCTGGCTGATGCTGGCGGGCTACGTGTTCACGCTCACGATGTTCGCCGGGGTCGTCGTGCCGACGGCCTACCGGCTGCTGCACGACATGTGGCTGCGGCTGACCGGCCAGGCCTCGCTCGCCGGCCGGCTCGACTCGCTCGCCCTGATGCTGCTCAGCGCCGCGCAGACGGTGGCCGTCCTCGTGCTCGCCGCCCGCGAGCGGCGGGCCGCCGCCTCGGCCTGACGCCCGCCCCCGCCCGTGCGCGGCTCGCCGCCCCGGCCCGACGCCCGAACCGACCCCTCTCTCCTGCGCCACCGCACGAAAGGCAGCTGTGTCATGGCCGAGCACCGCCACTACTGGGTCCGCGCCGCCGGGCGTCCCGCCCGCGCCGACGCCCGCGAGCGGCTCGACCTGCCGCCCGTGCTCGCCCTGGTGAACGCCAACCGCCGGCTCCGGGGGCCCTACACCGCCGTCGGCGCGATCCTGCGGGCGATCGTCCCGGACGCGCTCGCCCGCTGCCCCGAGGCCGTCACCGGGCACGACATCGAGATCCTCTCCACCACCCCGGAGCTGCGCGACCTGGTGCCGGCCACCCGGGAGACGCTGACCTCGCTCGCGGTGCCCAAGGAGCGCACCCGCTTCTACTCGGCGCTGCGCACCCTGCGGATCGCCCACGGCCTGGTCGAGTTCCTGGAGGCGTACCTGCGCGCGGCCGGTTCCGCCCCGCGCACGCTGATCGTCGACGACGCCCACGCGGCCGATCCCACGGACGCCGAGTTCCTCGCCGTCCTGCTGCGGCGCGTCGATCCGGCGCTGCTCACCGTGGTGGTCACCACCGGCGCCGAGCCGCCCGCGAGCCCGGCCGGCCTCGGCAGCGAGGACCTGCCGACCGCGCTGGCCGCGCACTGCACGGTGGTCGGCCCGGTGGTGGCCTCGGTGGTCGCCCCGGCGGGGGAGGGCGGCGCGCCGGACGAGGGGCGGCCGGCGGGTGCGGTGAGCGAAGGAGGCCCGGCCGGGACGCCGTCGGCCGCCGTGCTCGGCCGCCGGCACATCGACGGGGACGGCGTGGGCGACGACCCGGACGAGCTCGCCGCCTACCTGGCCCTGCCGCCCACCGAGCGAGCCCGGCTGCACGACCTGCGACGGGCCGAGCTGGAGACGGCCGGGGAGTCCTCGCTGCGGCTCGGCGCCATCGCCTGGCACGCGGAGCACGGCAGCGACCCGTCCGGCGTCGGGGCGGACACGCTGCGCCACGCGCTCGACCACTGCATGGACCTCGGCTACTACCACGCCGTCCTGGACCTCGGCGAGCGCGGCCGGCGGCTGGTCACCCACGAGAGCCACCCCACCCACTGGTGGGCCTTCACCACCAAGATGACCACCTCCTTCGCCGCGCTCGGCCTCGCCGAGCAGGCGCTGCCGCTGTACGACGAGGCCCGGGCGCTCAGCTCCTCGCCCGAGGTCCACATGCAGGCCGCGTACGCCACGGCCATGCTCCACACCCGGCACTTCGGCGCCGACCGGCGCGACCACCAGCTGGCCCGGAGCTGGGTCAACCAGGCGATCGCCTTCGCGAAGTGGCACCCCGAACCCAAGGAGCGGGAGGCGCGGGTCGTGTTCAACCGCAACGGCCTCGCGCTGATCGAGGTCCACCAGGGCCGCCTGGACGCCGCGTTGGAGCTGCTGGACGCCTGCATCGCCCGGCTCGACGAGACCCTGGAGGAGCACGAGCACGCGCTGCACCGCTCCGTGCTGCGCTACAACCGCGCGCAGGTGTACGCGGGCCTCGGCCGCCACACCGACGCCGTCGCCGACTACACGGCGGTGATCGAGTGCGACCCCAACTACGCCGAGTACTACTTCGACCGGGGCATGCTCTGGCGCGACCTCGGCAGTCCGGAGCAGGCGCTGGCCGACTACGACCGCGCCATCCGGCTGTCGCCGCCGTTCCCGGAGGCGTACTTCAACCGGGCCGACGTGCTGGCCGAGCTCGGCGAGACCGAGGCGGCCGCGGCGGACTTCGGCTACGTACTGGAGCTCGACCCGGCGTTCGCCGACGCCCGGCTCAACCGGGCCGCCCTGCTGTTCGAGGCGGGCGAGCACGAACGTGCCCTGGGCGAGGTCGGGACCGGATTGGCGGCGACTCCGGACAGCCCGCAACTCCTGTGCCTGAAGGGTCAGCTGCTGGCGGCCGAGGGCGACCCCGCGGCGGCGTCCGAGGCCTGGCGGGCCGCGCTCGCCGCCGACCCCGAGTACGCCCAGGCGTGGGCCCTGCTCGGCGAACTCCGCTACGAGGAGGGCGACCTGGACGGCGCGAGTGCCGACCTGGCCCGTGCGGTCGAGCTCTCGGCGGACCCGGGCATGCGGTTCAACCTGGCCGTGGTCCACCACGACGCCGGACGCTACGGCGAGGCCCTCGGGCTGCTCGACGAGGTGCTCGGCGCGACCGAGGACGTGGACGCCCGCTTGCAGCGGGCCCGTTGCCTGATCGGGCTCGACCGGGCGGACACCGCCAGGGCCGACCTGCTCGCCTGCCTGGAGGCCGACCCCGGGTCCGCGGAGCAGGTGTACGAGCTGATGCCCGACCTGGCCCGGGTCTGAGCGGGGCCGGGTCTGAGCGGGGCCGGGTCTGCGCCGGGCCAGTTCCTGAGCAGGCCCGTTCCTGATCCGGCCCGTTCCTGAGCGGGCCCGCCGATGACGCCCCGGCCGCAGATGCCGCCCCGCCCACCGATGTCGCCCCGCCGCGGACGCCGGGCGGCGGGGCGGCCCCATGCCGTCAGTGCCGGAGCGCGGCGCGGCCCAGCTCGTCGCGCACCCGGGCGCGGACGTGCGCCACGGCGGGCGAGCCGGTGTAGGCGGCGGCCACCCGGACCAGCCAGGCCGCCTCCTCGTGGATGCCGGCCGCCACCGGGTGGGGCACGCACCCCTCGCCGGGGTGCCCGGCGAACCGGTGCCCGGCCCGGGCCGCCTCCAGGGCGGCCGCGATGGCGGCCGCCTCCACCACGGCCGCCAACTCCTCCGCTTCGGCGGGGCCGACGGCCTCCGCCACCCAGTGCCGCACCTCGGGATGCAGATGGGGACGGAGGGCGAGCTGGCCGTCGCGGATCTCGATGATCCGCCGGTACAGCGCGAACTGGATGTCGCGGCGACGCGGCCCGCCGGCGCCGCCGAACAGCCCGGTCTGGGCAGCGAGTTCGACCTCCGGTAGCGCCGTCCGCATCGCCGACCAGAGCGGACCGAGCCTGCGGTGATCGTGCCAGGCCCGGACGCGTCCGGCCCAGTCCGCCCAGCCGGACGCGGTCGCACCGGCGAAGCCGAGCGTCACGCAGACGGCGCCCGCCAGCGCGGACACCCTGCTCTCCGCGCCGTTCTCGTGGCCCGTGGCGAGGATGTTCGCCAGGTCGTGCAGGGTGTCCGCGGTCCACAGCAGGCCCGCGAGCGCGCTCAGTGCCATCAGGCGCAGGCCCAGCCGGAGGACTCCGCGCGGCAGGCACCGCGCGCAGCGCCCGATCAGGAAGCCGAAGACCGCCAGGCACCACGCGGTGTGGAGGGCGAACAACGTGACGTAGGCCGCCAGGACGGGCCGGCCCGCGGCGTCGACGCCGACCTCGGCGCCCTGTCGGACGGGCGAGGCGGCGAGGAAGAGGGCGACGCCCAGCAGGACGGTGCCGGCCGTGAGGGCGGCCTGCCGCCGTACCGCGCGCCGCGCCGCCGCGGCCGGCCGGGTGGAGTACGCCATCATGGCCAGCGCGCCGGAGGCCGCGACCTTCAACTGGTCAGCCAGCAGGGTGAGGTGGCTCGGATCGGGGAGCAGGGCGGCCAGCGCCGGACCGGTGGCGGGGGCACTCACCGCCATCCCCGCGCCGATCAGCGCCCCGCAGGCGTAGCCGTGGTGGAGCGCCGGATCGGACCGGCGTCCCCGGTCCGTCAGGATCTTCCAGACCGTGCCCAGCAGCGCGACCGCACCGGCGAAGTACCCGGCGGCGTTGGCCAGCTGGTCACCCACGGCGGGCCGCGCCGGGCCGCAGCGGCCGGCCGAACACGTACCGTAACCGGACGACCTGGTCGGCGAGTTGGCCGACGGCGGTGGAGCGCGGCCGGTGCAGCGCGCGCTGTAACGCGAGGGAGGCGACGAGCTCCGCCTCCTGCTCCATCCGCTGCGTGTAGCCGGACCGGCCGAGCACCCGGCGCACCAGGTCCTCCGGCAGCAGCGTCGTCAGCGCGGGCGACACGGCCGGGGCGGCCCCGGGGCCGCCGGTGTGCCCGCAGAGGAGGTGGCCGATCTCGTGCAGCACGATGTGCTGCTGGTGCAGCGCCGTGGTGTCGGCCGGGTAACCGATGTAGTCCGCCCGGTCGGTGGTGATCAGCACGCCGCACGGCGAGTGCTCCGGACCGGAGAGCGGCATCAGTTCGATGGGTCTGCCGCGCCGCATGGCGAGCGCCTCGGTCAGCGCCGGTATGCCGAACGGTTCCGGAATCGGTATCGACTCCGCGACCCCCCGACATCGCTGCCAGAGCCCCTGCTCAACCCCACCCGGATACCCCACGATTCGCCCCCCTGGCGGTCGACCGGGAGGTGATACTACGGACGCGGCAAGGCCGAGGGAATCCGCTTCACCATCTCGGAGCCGTCGCGGCAGCTACCGGCCGCCGGCCTCGCGGCGGGCGATCGCCTCGATCATGTCGCTGATCGTGCCGAGCCCTTCGGGGGAGAGCGTCACCGCGCGCAGCGCCACGTCCCGTACGCCCGCGTTGCGCAGCGCACCGAGCAGTGCCAGCTCCTCGGCGATCCTGGCACTCTGCCGGTCGTCGAAGAAGTACGTCGGCGGCACCTGGAAGAACTGCGCCAGCGCTTCGAGGTGACGCTTCGTCGGGTTGTTCCGGCGGCCGGTCCGGAGCTGCCAGAGGTACGTCGCCGAGAAGCTCTCGCCGGTCGCCTCCCGACAGGCCCGGGCGACCTCCTCGTGGCTGTACGGCTCACGGTCGGGACGGCGGACCACGTCGAACAGCCGGTCCAGCTTCGCCGCGAGCGTGGACGCACCGGAGTCCGCATCGGGCACGGCACACCTCTTCCCTCACCCCGGGCGCACGCGTCGTCCGTGCGCGGATCGACCTCTCGCGAACCGAGCCCCCAGTCTAGTTGCTCCCCCACGCGGGGCACCGGCCCGGAGAGCAGCCTCCTGCCGGAGCGCGTCCGGAGTCCGTCACTCCGCTCGCGCCGTGGTCGTCGTGTCGCCGGGGACGAGGCCGGGACGGCCCGTTGGGCCGCCTCCCCGGGGAGGCGGCCCAACGGGCCGGGGGACGGTCAGGCGAGGGTGCAGGTGGTGACGGTGAGGTCGGCGGGGCAGGGGGTGAGGGAGACGACCTGGAGGCCGGCGGCGGCGGCTTCGCGGCGCATGTCGGCCTCGGTCCGCTCGCGGGTGTTGGGCTCGCCGACGATCATCTTGATGACGTTGCGGAAGGCGGCGCCGGAGTCGTGCTCCGCGAGGGGGTCGATGACCAGGAGGGTCGGGGAGCCGTCGGCGCCGGCGCTCATGGCGCGGCGGATGTTGCCGAGGATCTGGATGCCGCTCTCGGAACTCCAGTCGTGGAGGACGTTCTTGAGGATGTAGAGGTCGCCGCCCTCGGGCACCTCGCGGAGGATGTCGGCGGGGCGGTAGGTGAGTCGCCCGGCGAGGTCCGCGTCGCCCGAGGCGCGGAGGTCGGCCTCGGCCCGCCGACAGGTGTCCGGACGGTCCACGCAGACGCCCTTGAGGTGCGGGTGGGCGGTGAGGATCGCCTTGAGGAGCGTGCCGTTGCCGCCGCCGACGTCGATCACCGTGCGGACGTCCTCGAACGGGACGTGCTCCGCCAGGATCTTGCCGATCGGCCGGGCCCAGTCCTGCATCGCGAGGTCGAAGATCCGCGCGGTCTCGGGGTCCTTCTCCAGGTACTCGTAGAGCGACACGCCGAAGGCGTGGGGCATGACCGAGGTGCCGGTCCGGACCGCCTCGGCCAGGCCGCCGGCGGCGGCCTGGGCGTAGAGGCCGCAGAGCAGCGCGGTCAGGTGCCGCATCGAGTCGGGGTGGTCGGTGCGGAGCAGCTCGGACTGCGGCGAGTTGGTGTAGCGGCCGTCCTCGTCCCGGGCGAAGATCCCCAGCGCCGTCAGGGCCGTCATCAGGGAGACCAGCGCGTCGCGGTCCGCGTCGACGGCCTTGGCCAGCTCGGCGGCCGTGGCCGGCCCGTCCGCGAGGGCGTCGGCCACACCCAGCCGAGCCGCGGCGCCGACCGTCGCGGACGTCAAGGATCCCATGACAAGACTCACCAGCGACGTTTCCATGGCCCCGTTCACTTCCTAGGCTTAGACGGCAGGTTGCGCATGACGGTTCGTTCGGCCGACGGTAATGCGGGGAGGCGCCGTGCGTCGCGTCGTTCAACTGCCCCGCCGCGAGACGGGAGTTCGGGGCCGGGCGGCGCCCGGGGATCCGGTCCGGCGCGCGGGGGCCACCAGTTGAACACGGCCGAATGTTCCGCTTGCGGTCGAAGGGACAAACCGGTGTCATGTACCGTCGATTCGAGGTGACTCCCCAGAGAAGGATCAGGCCGGAGACATGACGGATGACACGGCGTCGAACGGTCGCAAGGCCGGGGACGTGTCCGCGGAGGACATCAGGGCTTCGCACGCCGACCGGGACGAGGTCGTCGAGATCCTCCGCGACGCCGCGGCGGACGGCCGGCTCACGGCCGAGGAACTCGACGAGCGCCTCACGGTGGCGCTGAACGCCCGCACCTTCGGTGAACTGGCCGGGCTGACCCGCGATCTGCCGGTCGCCCCCCTCGCTCCGGTCGTCCCCGCGCCCGCGCCCGTTCCCGCGCCCCCGGTGCGGACGGGCCCGCCGGGCAAGGACGTCGTGGAGATCAACCAGCGCTTCGGCACCCTGCGCCGGTCCGGGCCCTGGGAGGTCCCGCGCCGGCTGGACGTCCGCATGCACGGGGGCGACGTCAAGCTCGACTTCACCCAGGCGGTGATCACTCACGACACGCTCGACCTCGACGTCTACCTGAGCATCGGCGGTGACCTGGTCATCGTGGTCAGGCCCGGCATCGTGGTGGCGACCCACGACCTGGCCGTCGGGGTGGGCGACCTCAAGGTCCGCGTGCCCAAGGCGGCCTGGAACGAGCCGACGGAGCTCCGGGTGAACGTGACCGGGCGGGTGCGCGGCGGCGACGTGGTGGTGCGGTACCCGCGGCGGACGCTCGGGCAGTGGATGCGCGGGGAGAGCGCGCTCTGAGGTAGCGGTCGGACCGCGGTCCGGCGAGGGGCGGTGGTCCCGGTGGGGGCGGTGGTCGGCTCGGAGGAGCCGGCCACCGCCCCTTGCGTTGTGCGAGGAAGGTGTGCGAGCGCGCACGCATCGCCCTGGACCCGAATAGCCGGGCGATGGTATTCAATGGTGTCCGGTACCCGCGCGCACCGGTGGAACGAGTGCTGGATTCCTCGATTCCCGGGCGTGGTTCAAGTGTTCAACTGCCACGTTGCGCCGCCCAACAGGGGCTGGATACGTTCCTGTTGATGGTGGGCTCGATCATTTGCAGGTATTGAGAACTCTCGATTTTGCCTAATTTCCGCGGTAATCCCGCACCGCGGCTGTGCAGATCAGAACTGGCATATCCTCGGCAAGCAGGGATGGCGGAATTCACATGGCGAACGAAGAAAAGCTCCGCGATTATCTCAAGCTCGTGACGGCTAATCTGCGCCAGGTCCGCCGTCGCCTGGCTGAGGTCGAGGAGCGGAACCAGGAGCCGATCGCGATCGTCGGCATGGGCTGCCGCTTCCCCGGCGGGGTGCAGAGCCCCGAGGAGCTGTGGAGGCTCCTGGCCGAGGGGACCGACGCGATCGGCCCGTTCCCGCAGGACCGCGGGTGGGACCTGGAGAACCTCTACGACCCCGACCCGGACCACCCCGGCACCTCGTACGCGCGCCACGGCGGGTTCATGTACGACGCCACCGAGTTCGACGCGGGCTTCTTCGGCATCTCGCCGCGCGAGGCGGTCGCGATGGACCCGCAGCAGCGCCTGCTGCTGGAGGTGTCCTGGGAGGCGCTCGAACAGGCGGGCATCGACGCCGCCTCGCTGCGCGGCAGCCGGACCGGCGTGTTCGCCGGCGCCTACACCCAGGGCTACGGCACGGACCCGGCGGTGCAGACCGGCGGCTCGGAGGGCCACCTCCTCACCGGCATCGCGACCAGCGTCACCTCGGGACGCGTGGCGTTCACCCTCGGCCTGGAGGGCCCGGCCGTCACGGTCGACACCGCCTGCTCCTCGTCGCTGGTCTCGCTGCACCTGGCCGCCCAGTCGCTGCGCTCCGGTGAGTGCTCGCTGGCGCTGGTCGGCGGCGCGACGGTGATCTCCAGCCCGTCCGTCTTCGTGGGCTTCTCCCGCCAGCGCGGCACGTCGGTGGACGGGCGCTGCAAGTCCTTCGCCGAGTCGGCGGACGGCTCCGGCTGGGCCGAGGGCGTCGGCGTGCTCGTCGTGGAGCGGCTGTCGGACGCCCGGCGCAACGGGCACAGGGTGCTGGCCGTGATGCGTGGTTCGGCGGCCAACCAGGACGGTGCGTCGAACGGTCTGACCGCGCCGAACGGTCCGGCGCAGCAGCGGGTGATCCGGGCCGCGCTGGCGAACGCCGGGGTCCGTGCCGACGAGGTCGACGTGGTGGAGGCGCACGGTTCGGCGACCACGCTGGGCGACCCGATCGAGGCCGAGGCGCTGATCGCCACCTACGGCCAGGAGCGGACCGAGGGCCGGCCGCTGTGGCTGGGCTCGGTGAAGTCGAACATCGGGCACACCCAGGCGGCCGCCGGTGTGGCCGGTGTGATCAAGATGGTGCTGGCCCTCCAGCACGAGCAACTGCCCGCGACGCTGCACGCGGACGTGCCGACGCCGCACGTGGAGTGGGCGGCCGGGGAGGTCCGGCTGCTCAACGAGGCGGCGGCCTGGCCGACCGGCGAGCACGTGCGCCGGGCCGGCGTGTCGTCGTTCGGGATGAGCGGTACCAACGTCCACATCATCCTGGAGGAGGCTCCGACCGCGGACGGCGAGTCCACGGGGACGGACGAGCCCTCCGGTGAGGACGCGGACGAGGCGGAGGCCCTGGACGAGCCGGCCGGTGAGGCCGGGGCGGTGGCGGTGCTGGAGCCGGCCGGGCCGGTGGCGTGGCCGGTGTCGGCGCAGTC